>JAKAKT010000080.1 GCA_021813385.1 Microcaldota archaeon | reverse complement strand
ACACAATCAGGTTCTTTTGGCCTCGCTTGACCCCTTCCCTTATGAGCGGAGCCATTTTTATAGCTCCTGCCCTCGTGCCGAATGCATAAAGAATTTTCATACTTAGTCCCACTTGGTATTAAACCACGCAAGGATATAAACCTTTTTTCGCCTTCGCCTGGAGGCGCCGAACGAAAACAAAATTGTTTTTAATTGGGAGTTGCAAGTCATAACCATGAAAACCGTGCTTTTTGCCTCGTTTCTGGTCGGCCTCTTGCTCCTGGCCGGCTGTTCGAAAACGTTGCCCGATGACATAGCGTACAATGCGAATCTTGGGGAAGAGTTCAGGCTGAAGCCAGGCGAGATTGCACTCATCGAACCAGGGGGAATTTCTGTTAGATTCCTAAATGTAACGCAGGACTCGAGATGCCCGAAGGACGTCCAATGCATTTGGGCGGGGCAGGTGAGCGCCCTCGTTGGGGTGGAGGAGAACGGGGCGAGCCTTGGGGAGTTCGAGCTCACTCTGGGGCCCGGGGGCGGGGAACTCGCGAAAAGGGGTTTTGATGGATATTCGATAAGAGTGTTGAGCGTCGAGCTTCCTTACGACCGAACCGCAGGGCAGAAAGTCGATGTTACGGATTATTTGGGGACGTTCATTGCTTCTCGTGGATGAACTCATGCCGGCTTTATTGGGTCTATTGGAACGCCGTCTTTTAAGATTTCAAAATAAATAACTCCTCTGCCGACAAAGCCCTGGCCTATCACTTCCCCCGCCTTGAGCTCCTGGCCCGGCTTGACGCGGATGTCCCCGACATACTCATAAACCGTCATGTAGCGGTGCCCATCAACTTCGCCGTTGTCGATGTCGAGGTGGGTTCGGCGCCAGGCGCGGTCACTCCGAATGAACTTCACAGTTCCGTCATAGTTCACCCGAATGAGCTCGTTTTCGAGAGCGAGGAACTCGACTCCTGGGCTAGGGGTGTTGTTGAGCCAGGGGACCGGGTCGCCGAACCCGATGTCGAAGGATATGGGATTTTGTATCGGCAGAATCCCGAGAGCTGACTTGTAAGTGCCCTTAATAACCTGGTCTTGGAGGATGAGCCCTCTCTTGGGCTTGTAATACCCGACTTCGATTGGGTGGGAAGAAGCGGCAAGCCAGTATGCGGCCACGGAACCCACGATAATCGCGAGAATAGCCATTGCGAAAAGTTTCTTTTTGTTCATTGCTCTCCCGTTTTATTTTCTTCTTTTTCCTGTTTTGCTTTTACTTTCACTCTTGAGTCTGCTTTCGGCTTCACAAGCCCCCTAAGAGTCCCACTGATTCCTCTGACTACCCGAAGCGGAATCGACGCAGTGACTTGCTCATAGCAAGCCCGGCAATAAGGCTGGCTGTTATTCCAAACCGCCGGTTTGGCAGGCTGGCGGCATTTCGAGCAGTTTACTAACCCCGAAGAATCCTCTGGAGGTTTGCCCTGGGGCTCCCAAGAGCATTTTGGGCAGGAACCTGCTTCAAGACGAGTCCCGCACACAGGGCATCTCGATGGGGCTTCAAAGGGTTCGCCCCTTGAGCATCTTGGGCACATCTCACCCTCAAATTGGGAACCGCATCTGGGGCAGCGTTTCCCTTCCTCCCCGCCTTCGCCCCTCGAACATCTGGGGCAGGTTCCTTCCTCCATTTGCGAGCCGCAGTGCGGGCATTTCTGTTTTCCTTTCTTCCTCTCGCTGCACTCGTGGCAGTACTGCTGTTCATCGGACTCGAGCTGCCTGCCGCAGAGCTGGCACCGCCCCCCTGCCTCGGCGACATCGTTGTAACAGATTGGGCAGTAGAGCATTCCGGCGTGGTATTTCATCTCGACTCTTGGAACATACATCCTGCAGCGCCAGCACTGGGCGTTCTGCTCGTAAAAGGAATTGTCAACAACGGGGTCTGGCGAGTCCTCGGACATCGAATCGATTAGCTATCCCGGGGAGAGAATAAAAAGATTCCCGAATCTGGCGGGCGGAAAAACCAAACCTTTTTTACAAATGATTTAAAAGAACATCCATGAAATAGAACGTTGGGAGACTTGATGGAAAAGAACCTGTTTATGTTCTTCTCGGCGTGGTTCGTCGCGATGACGCTCTTATACGTCATGATGGTTTCTGACCTGAAGAAGAACACTGGCCCCGAGATTTCAAAGCCGGGTTTTTCGCACTATGTGAGAGGATGCGCCGAGAGCGAGAACGGGCTCGGGAACCGAGGCCCCCAGGATGACGACAGGGGACCAGGACTTCTTCTCTCGGGGAATCAACTCGTTTACTACAGGGCGGTGAATCATCTATGCTGCAGGAAAGCAGACGTAAGGAGCGAAATCAGCGGCTTTCAGATTGACATATACGAGGTATGGAACGGGCAGGGATGCAGGTGCACCTGTTTTTCGGAAATCGAGGCAGGCATTGACCGGTTGCCGCCTGGAAGATACACTATCAACGTATATGAGACTGGCACTAAAACGGATGGCGACCCAATGGAAAAAACAACGGTCCTGACTAAGGAATTCTTCATTACAGTAAAATAAGTTTAACTCAATTCGCTGCTTCGTGATGAGATTGCTCGTCGAGCTCGAGAATTCTTCCAGCAATCACCCCATATGCCGGCCGCGTAATGAAAACCCCGAGTGCATATCCCATTGTTAGCGTAGTGGCGAATCCTATTGTTTCTATAAGGCCCGAGAATAAGAGCGGAACCATGGCAACTATGGCGATTAGGGCATTTGCGGTTATTATCCCAAAAGCTTTCTCAAGCTTCCTTTTTGTCGTGTCGTGGCTTCCGCGTTTGGTAAGCTCATCAGTCACGATGATTTGGGCGTCAACGCTCGTGCCGATTGCCGCGATTATGCCGGCCATTGCCGATAAATCGATTGTGCCGACTGAACCCATTATGCAGACGAGTATCGTAAGTTCGGCGAGGGATATTAGCAATATCGGGACTATGAGCTTTGGGTGCCGGTACCTAAGAACGACAAGCAGCACCACGGCGAAGAGCGCACAGCCCAGGCCGATTATGCTGTACCTAAGGAACTCCGCCCCGAGCGGAGCAGGTATCGTCGTGCTCGAGCCCAGAATGACGCGGACCGGGAGCGCGCCTCCGCTTAGGATGCTCTTCAGGTCACGCGTCTCTTTATCGGCATTTACTCGCTGTTCGTCCAGGGTAACGCCTGTCGCAGGGCCACTGATTACATAGAATTGGCCAGCGCTTCCCTTGGTGACGCTTTCAGCAAGAGCAGGCGCGGATAGAAGGCCGATTGCCGGCCATTTCTCAGCATAGCGCTTATCTGACCTAAGGTTGAATTCCGGAATCATTTCGGCCCTTGTCTTTTTCACTATTGTAAAGTTCATCGCCTGAAGGTCTTCCAAGACCGATTCTGGGATATCCTCAGACACAACAGCCCTAGTCTCATTTGTGAAATTGTACTGGCCAAGGGTCGCCCTTTCGATTGCCCAATTCTCAAGCAAGAAAATCCTTATTACGTCCTCATCCTTTATTGCTGCTGCTGAGAGCATGTCCATGGCTTCTCTCTCATCCATGCTCTTGTTGCCCTGAAGCGTGGCCCTGTCCATTATCACAAAAGAATTCTCAGGCCGGTCAAGGAACATGTATACGGGATAACCCGCTTTCCCATAAGCAACATCCCCGAATTTCTTCGCTGCCTCATGTGTAATCGCGAAATTCACGGACCAGGAAACCCTGTTGCCGCTTACTTGCGGAACACCCTGCGTTATGCTTCCCGGGAGCATGTCCTTGTCGTTTATGGCAAGCTTCCCGTCAATAATCCCTTCATACCTGCCCTCTTTTTTAACAATGCGCTCTAGATCGCTGACAAGGCTCGCCTCGCTTTTTGGAACCTCGACGTAGATTTGTGTCTCGCCCACTCCCTTGACGACAACTTGCGTTAGCCCGAACTTGCTCGTCCTTGTTTTTATCACGGTGACAATATCGTTCATCACTTGCGGGCTTACTGCTTTTTCGAGAGTTATGGGTATTCGCGTTCCTCCCACGAATTCGATGCCGAACTTTATCCCTTGCAGGTATGCGAGCGCAAGCGAGATTATGACTAGCCCTATGAGTATCTGGATTCTCCTGTCTCCGAACACCGATGTTCTCTCTTCGCCGTCCTTCATTTTTTCCTCTCCCTGTTCTCAGCATACCAGAGAACTATTACTGCGTTGAAGAACCATGTGGCGATGATGTCGCCAAACAAGCCGCAGATTGCAACAGCGGCTATCTGGTAATATGTCGCTATGTGGGTGATGAGCGCAAGAGCGAGGAGCACCGAAAACGAGAGTATCGTTGCAGAGCTCATCGTGACTCCTGTCTTCATTGCGTCATAAGCTCTTGCCTTGGCGGTCCCTTCTGTCCGTTTTATTACCCTCAACGTGAGGAGCATATCGGTATCAAGGGAGAACCCTATGAGCATCAGAAGGGCCGCAAATGACGAGAGCGTGAGCGGGATTCCGAATAAGCCCATCGCCCCCATTGCAATCACGACATCAGCGAAAGCGCCGCTGAGGACGGCAATCGATGGGACGAATGTCCTGAAAACAGCGAAGACAACTATCACTACTAGCAGCGTCGAGATGGCTATGACGCTGAGCACCTTCGATATGAAATACTCTGAAAGCGACGGCATCACATTCGCGAATGAATAGGAGCTGAACTGAACCGAACCCCTGAGGGCATCCAAAATTCTCGCGTTGTAATTCTCTGTAGCCTCAAGATAAACCTGGTCGACCTCGTCACGCAGGTCTTTTGCGCTGCCGGCAGGGAGATCGATTTTCCTTCCTAGAACCTGCCCGCAATTCGAGAGGATTGTCAAAGCATACTTGTCCATTTCATCCCGCTTCTGGGAGAGCTTTGCATTGACTTCGTCCAACTTTGGCTGGTATTGGGATGTTGTCGAGCTGTTGCGCTCTATCTCAGACTCATACCTCGTCTTCTCAATCTCGAGCTCCGAGACCTGGTCATAACTGTCTGAAAACGGAATCCTAACTTTCTCGGCCTCTGCAAGAAGCTGGTTCTGCTCAATTTCAATCTCAATCGTGGTTCCAAGAGGATGGGTGTAGCTGCTCAGGACTACGTCTTTAACCCCGATGCCCGTTAGGCTTCCCTGTATCTGTTCCTCGCTGATCGATGAGTTTGTTTGGAGAGAAATGAGTATCCCTCCCTTGAAATCGATACCTTTTGGGATTTGCGGGATGAAGTAGAGAGAGATAAGGATTAGGACTATGGGAACGATTATCAGTCTCCTGTAATCTGTCATCTCGTAGATGTTCGGAAGTTCCATTTCACGCATTCCCCATTCTCGTGGTTGCTATTAGTAAATCTAAAAGCGCACTCTATCCTTTTGGAGGAAAAGCTTTAAATATGGTTTCCTGACGTTAGGCGATGTTCGGATATGCGGGGCAATAATGTGCTTTCGCCTTACTTCGTTCATCGTCGAAGGTGGAATCGGAAGTATTTTTAAGCTGCTCTGCCCGAGTTTAGGGTAGGTGATTCGATGGTTACTGATGTCAAGGTTTACTCAACTCCAACGTGCCCTTACTGCCACATGATGAAGAGCTTCCTTAAAGAGAACAATATTAAATTCACCGACATCGACGTGGCTGCGGACCAGAAGGCGGCCAAGGAGATGATTGAGAAGACGGGCCAGATGGGCGTTCCGGTGATTGAGATAAACGGCAAGCACATCGTCGGATTCGACAGGGAAGCCATCAAGAAGGAATTGAACCTCTAGCCTCATTTTCCCGTAATTTTCCCTTAACTTAATTCAGCCCCCAATCGCCTTCATCGCCATCGATATGGCGACCAGAACCAGGAATGCCGCAAAGGCTTTCCTCAGAGTCTCATTCTTAATCTTCTCGACCATGAGGTAGGCGCCCAGATAGCCCATGAAAAGAGCGGGTACCGCAAGGGGAACCGCCACTGAGGAAATGAAATCCCCGTTAAGGTAATGCGAGACGAAGCCCGAGAGCATCCCGAACATCGCCATGAAGCTGCTTGTCGCGACTGACTCCTTTATTCCCATCCCTTGCGTGAACATGAGGAGCGGCACGAATAGGAGACCGCCGCCTATCCCGAAGAGCCCCGAGGCTAGCCCGATTAGGAAGAGCAGGAATGCCAGGAAGGCCTTGTTCTTGACTTGGGTTTTTGCGGAACCGGAGAAAACGAGGAGTGCTAACAGGAGGAGCAGGGCGCTGAACATCAGGTAGAGGGCGCCTTCGTCGAATCGCATATATCCGCTTACGAACGAGCCGAGGAGCACCGGAGGCAGGAGGCTTAGGGCCTTCCCGACGTATGCCTTGCCCTTCTTTATGTTGTGCAGGCTCGCAGAGAGCGAGAGGCAGAAGCCGGCGAGCAGGGACGCGGTGGTTGCGACCGGGAATGTCGTGCCGATGTAGAGTGTAAGAAAAGGAACGTTCAGCAGGCCCCCGCCTATCCCGAGAATCGGGGAAAGCGTCGAAGAAAAAAACGAGAACAACACTATCTCGAGCTCTCCCACTCAATCACGCCTTCCCGCCGGCTTCCCTGAAAATCGCCTGGAGCCTGAGGGCATCCTGGTCGAGGAGCGGGGTCTCACAGATTATCGTGCCGTCGTAGCCGCGCTCGACTATGAGTTCCGCGAGGGGCTTGAAAGGAGGCTCGCCAGTTGAAGGGCTGAATTCGAGATGCCTGCGCTCTCCCTTGATTGTATACTCTATATTGCTATAGTGGGAATGGAAATGCTTCAGGTAGTTCAGGCCTAAATTCTTCTCGATTTCATCGAAAATTTGGGAATATTGCTCTTTCCCCTTAATCCAGCCGTTCCTCACCGCGTGGAGATGGGCGAAATCGATTACCGGGATTGTTTGGGGGAGCTCGGCAGAAAGCATCGAGAGTTCCTCCACTGTACCGAATTGGGTCGGCTTCCCGCTCGTCTCCAGGCCGACAAGGATTTTGTCGAGCTTCTCGCTTTTTATTTTCTCGAGAGCCAGGTTGAGCGTTTCCTTCACCTGTGAATAAACCTCTTTCTTATCCCTCTCCATATAGAAAGCCGGGTGAATCACGATGACTCCGCCGCCCATCGCCTGCATCGCCCTGGCCGAGTCCATTATGTTGTGGATTGAGCGGGCAATCTTGCTTTTTTCCCTGGCTGCGCAATTTATCCAGTAAGGCCCGTGGCACGAGAGGGAAACGCCCCGCGCCCGCGCCCGCTTCCCGAGCTCGAGGGCCTTCTCCCGGCTCATGTGCACTCCCCGGACAAACTCGACTTCGTAAGCCCGAAGGCCGATTTTCGCGGTGTATTCCAGTCCTTCGAGAGTGTCGCCCTCGACTGCCAAGGGTATTCCTGCTGGCCCGAATCGCATAGAAAAAGTATTCGCGGGAATTTAATTAAACCTTGCCGAAAGTTAAGGGCTCACTGGCTTGAAGACCAAATGTCCACGGGCTTGAAATCGGAAAGGGGGATAACGGTGTCCGCAATAATTGGAATCCCCGATTTTTTAACTTCTCCAACTCCGCTAGTATCCTTAAGATAGACGGGTCCAAGGCGGATGGCGGAATCGCCCGTGAGCGGAGGCGCGGCATCAGCGAGATACATGAATTTATTTCCCTCTTGCTGGCGGGCTTTAATTTCCTTCTCAGTAAGAACTATGCTCCGAGGTTCGCCACCGAGAGTAAAATCGACTTTCATAAGTTTCGGGGGGCATTGCGGCAAGGATACGAGATAAAGAACCGAGATTCCCGCGACTAACAAACGCCCCATCTTCACAGCAATTCCGCTTACTTTCGAAGAATCAGCCTTGGGCGAGATTTGTTTTAATAGGAGCAAATCGAGCGCAATGCGGTGTGATGTACTCGCAGCCTCATGCATTCGAATCTTGTCTGGACCAATAGAATCCACTTTTCTTCTGAAAAGCATCGAATCGAATGGCTTTGGCAGCCAAACGTTATATATTTTTACCCGAGGGCTCGTTTTACTTCCGCGACTCCGGCGGCGATAGCCCGAACCGGATGTTCGCGCAGGTAGCTGATTGCCGTGCCCAAATCGCCTGGCCCGGGAATGCTAATCGTGGCTTGGGGGCGGGCAATCTTGAACGTGCCACCGTTCCAGTGGTTCCATATATTGGCAAGCTCACGTTGCTCGGTTATTATCCTGAAAGCGTCTGGGCCGAAGCCATTCCCGGAATATTCTATCACAATCCTGAGCAACGCCTGCGCCTCGGCGCTGTCTGTGGGGAATATGAAAGAGTTCCAAATTCCGGCGTGAAACGCCTTTGACTGGACGCAAACCCCTGGGACTGGAAGCGTCCTCCTTTTGTCAAGAGTTATTTCAGTGAAACGGGCCGTTGGGTTCGTGCTTGGCAAGACAATGAATGTATATGTGCATGAATCTGGTTCGACGCCGAGTTCGGGAAGAGTTACTTCCCGGCTCACTTGAATAGCCGGTGGCGGTGGCACGAGCATGAGATAATCCTTTTTTGCCTTGCCGCTGAGCCCTTCGGTTAGGAGGCAGTATTTGTCATTACCGTGATACAGGCCGATAGCGAGCCCGTCGCCGTAAATATCATGCACAAGCTTTCCCTCGGCAAGAACAGTTCTGGAGGAGACAATCCTGTCGATGAAAGCGCGGGCCTGGACCCCTTTCTCAAAATTGGTCGGCTGCTGATTTTGCCGGTTCAATGTTTGCATGGCCATGTCTAACACTCGCCCGTTTAGTGATGAAAATGTGGGTTTTTGGGTTTTACTTCCAAATCCCGTGATACAATTTCTCGATGTCGGCCTTCTTTATCGCTCCGAGGTACCTTTGCGTTGTATAGAGGTCCTTCTGCCCGAGCATCTCGCGAAGCGCGTTGATGTCGTTGGTCTTCTTCAAGAAGTAAGCGGCAAACGATTTCCGTATGTGGTTCGGGGTGAGGTCCCCGAGGCCAATCTGGTTCGAGTAATCCCTAACCATATTTTGTATCCTTCTTGATGTCAGTTTATTTTTTGTTCCCTGCGCGACAAAAATATGGGTTTCATCGTCCGAATTTGTGTGAGCTGTAGAAACATAGCCCCTAAGGGATTCCATCAATTCCCGCTCCACGGGAACGACCCTGTTTTTCTTGCCGACAACAATAGTCTGCTCGTCAGGACTTATGTGCGCTTTCTTTATGCTGGCGACCTCGTTCGTCTTCAGCCCGCATTTCCACATGAGGCTGAGGATGAGCCCATCCCTTTCAGAATTTCTCTTTGCATGGCCTATCAGTTTGTCTACCTGCTTCGGAGAAAGAAAGACGGTTGTTTCTTCATTTGTTTCCATAGAACCCCTATCCTGCTTTAAGAGCATACTATTTATATACGTTA
>JAKAKT010000062.1 GCA_021813385.1 Microcaldota archaeon | reverse complement strand
GATGTTGACCTTGAGAAAACGAGGAGTTATGTGCGCGAGCAAGCAGGGCAGACTACGTTAGCGGGTTTTTCCTAAAGTCCGGGGAAACCCCGACCTTTAGGTCGGGGAGGATGTCATACGCATAATATTGGTATGGTTGGGGGAGTTGCCGGAGGCACGGTTCTGCTCGTTAACCCGAGGACAAAGGCCAACGACAGGGTCGTCAACGGCTACCCGAACTTCGGGCTCCTAAGCCTCGCATCCCAAGTCCCAGCGGCTTTTCAGACAAGATTGATGGACGCCCAGTTCTATACCGCCCAGCATATAAGCTCGGCAATCAAGGAAAGCGACATCGTCGGGGTCACCGTAAGGATGGACAACTGCGCGCACGCGAAGGAATTGGTCGCAGAAGCCAACGAAAACGGCAAGCGAGTCGTTCTGGGAGGCCCCCATGCGACGTTCATGTCGAGAGAGATACTGGTCGATGAAAAATGGCCGGTCGAAGGGATTTTCATAGGTTACAGCGACGTCAGTTTCCGCCTCTGGCTAGGCGGCAAGGACATAAAAGAAATCGAAGGCTCGGCGTTTTTGCATAACGGAGATTACAGGCTTACTGCCCAGCCGATTCTCGACCCGAACAAAATAGCTCCTCCGCGTTTTGAACTGCTTGGCGATGAACTGCAGCAATTCCTTCAGATTTCAAAGCAGCAATTCCCGCAAGGAGTGGAGAAGCTGGATTATTATACTTATAACTTCTGCGTTTACGCCAACAGCCAGAAGTCGAGATGCAGTTTTTGCAGCGTGCCCCGCGGGATGGAAATCGGGGGAAAAAAGATTCTCACGAAATACAAAAGCGCGGAGAGCATATGGTCGGAGTTGAAGGCCGTCGGCGAGCGTTTCGGAGTTATGTTTTTCTATCTGCTCGACGATAGCATCACGGGCAACAGGAAGTGGCTGAGGGACTTTCTCGAAGCTAGGCCGAAAAACTTTGCGCCGTCGTTTTATTGCTACGGCACCGGCGGCGAGCTGTCTGATTCCAAGACAGTCGCCATCCTGAAAGAACTGAACGTCAATCTTATTCAGGTTGGAAACGAATCCGGTGACGATGAGATTCTTAGAAAATACTGCTGCGGAAAAACAAGCTCCGAGAAAAACTTGGAAGCTGTGGCAAACTTGGACAGGGTCGGGATAGGCGTTTTTTCCAACTTCATAATCGGCTTTGAAAACGAAACCGAAGAAAGCATCCGAAACACCGTTGAACTCGCGAAGAGGACGGCACAATTCGGGCAAACGAAATACGTGGAAGTCGGTCCGATGATCCCCCGTTCGGGGTCGAGGGTTTTCTACCAATTGATAAACCACCCGAAGCTCAAGGCCAAATACGCCGGAAAAGTGGTCTTTGACGCCAACGAACTGCTGGTTGACTGGGTTGAGAACTTCACTAACGTAAGCGTCGGGACCATACAAAAGGCGATAGACGAGATTTCCAGGCAGTTCGGAACTGCGATGAGGAGGAGCATCTGAACTAATTTTGATAAGCGGCATTCCGCATCAGCTAGAGCGGAAGTATTTTAAGGAATTCGCAGGCCTCGCCCATCGTTTTCCTGGGAGGCATGTTCGGTTTCTCATCGGCATAGCCCAATGGGATGATTGTTACCGGGGTAAGATGCTCCGGAAGCTTGAGGAGCCGCCTGGCCCCCTCCACGTCGAAAGAGCCGACCCAGCATGTCCCGAGGCCGCACGCGTGGGCCGCGAGCATCATGTTCTGAACTGAAGCTGCGCATTCCATTTTCACGTACATGTCAGCGAGCTTGCCGTATTTCTCGACCGGCCTCGTGTCGGCGCAGACGACGATAAGTACGAACTCGTCGCCCAACTGGAATCGGCCTACGGTCGGAACCTTGAAGTCCTTTTTCGCCTCACCGCTAAGAACATAGAATTTTCTTCTTTGGAGGTTTCCTGCGCTTGGAGCGAGCATTCCGGCTTCAATTATCTTCTTGATTAAGCTGTCGGGAACCGGGTCGCCCTTGAATTTCCTTATGCTTCTCCTCTCTTTGATGGCCTGGAAAACCTCCATGATATGGTTATGCCACCACATGGATTTAAATGTAACCCTCAAGAGAAACGACCCTTTGCCTCGCTAAATGATTAGCTGAGAGCTCCGTCGTTCTCACTGCATGGCGAGTCATTTCGCAAAATCCTTCCAAGGGTCCTTTTTGTTCAGGAGGAGAACGTCGAAACTCGTTGGGAGGAATGATTACCGCGTCGAATTTCTTCTTTGAATCCAGCACTGAGTTGAAGCTGCTGAAAACGACTGCACCGAACTCGACAGGAGCGTTTTTTAAGCAGTCAACCCATATAACTCTCGGTCACATGGAAAAAATCGATGTCTTAATAATCGGGGCCGGCGTTTCCGGCTCGGTAGCCGCATTGAAGGCAGCAAAGGAAGGGCTGAGAACGGTCATTGTCGAGAAGAAGAAAAAGCCCGGCGACCCGCAAACTCGAGTCGACATAACCAGAGATTCTGGAATCACTGAAATCGTCCAAGAGCTCAAGCTGGAAATCGGCGACCACTCGAGAGTCTCCCGCTGGTTCTCTCCAAAAGATTCCTTTATTCTCACCTCAAAGATTGGCGATTATTTTGTCAAGCGGGGGCAGGAAGAAGATTCATTCGAGGTTTCAACTCTTAGGAAAGCAGAGAATGCCGGGGCGGAAGTTATTACTGGGGTCAGGATTGAGGGAATCAAGAAAGACGGGCATATGGTCAATGAAGTCATCCTCAACAGCGGGGAAGAAATCTCGCCCGGTTACGTGATTGCCGCCTCCGGGCAGGAGCCCGATGTCCTAAGGAAAATGGGGATAAAATTAGAGGAGAAAAACCCAGTCCATTTCATAGCTTACGGCGAGATAAGCATCGGGCTCGACATTCCGAAAAAGGTTTCGCACATTTTTTTTGATTCGAAAACCATCCCCCACGGCTATTTCTACATGGGGAAGACCTCAGAGGGCTTGGGAGTTTCAGCAGTCGTCCTAAGCTCGGACGAGATAATGAACGTGAAGGAGAGGTACAGGCACTTCATCGAGCACAACAACACTGTCAGCGGGCAGATATCGAAATACAGGGTCCTGAACAGCTTCTACAGCAGCAGGTATGCCGCTGAGATTGGGGAGCGCGTGCACGGGAACGTCCTCCTTGTCGGGGATTCCGGCAGGTTCATGGACCCGCTCGTCGGCTATGGGGTGAATCCATCGATTTATACCGGCTATTGGGCAGCTGACGCGATAAAGAGACAAGACCTTGCAGCTTACAAGAAGAGCATAAGGAAGACCCTTGACGAGATAAGAAACGGCAGGAAAGGAAGAAACGTCTTCCTGGCATTGAAAAATGAGGACTTTGACATGCTGATGGAAGGGATGAAAGAATTGTCCAAGGAGATAGACATCGATGAGTTCATGGACAACCCGGGCAGGTACTCCCTGCACATAGCAAAAGCGGTTCTGAAGAAGCCGGGGCTAGTTTCGATGCTGAAATACCTACCGAGTTTTATTTAGGCCTTTTGCGCACGCAAGCGCTGTTTCTATTGACGCATCAAGGGAAGGCAGGCCCATGAAGTCGCCAGCCACCAAAAGGCCTTCAGGGCAGGATTCTTGAATCTTCATTTGCGTTTCGAAAAGACTCGGCGAGCATACCGGGAGGCCGAGCTCCCACTCAACTACGGTTGTGCTCCTCACTTTCGATTCAAACTCCCTGTCGAACTCGTTTAGGGATTTTAAAGCGGCCTTTGCGAAGTCCGGGCGTTCATCACCTTTAAACGGAACTAAAGCCACTATCAGCTCCTCAACCCCCTCCTTGTTCCCGAATCTCGCGGTAGCGTCAAATGCTGCTGAGATTTTTTCCTTCGGGAACATCGCGCCCAACTTTCCTCCGAATACTTTCTCATCGGTTTCGAACACAACGACTCCGCATCCGGCATACTCGATTTTGTTGAGGGCTTTCACCAAATCCTTCTCTCCAACTATTCTCGCCAGTTCAGGGGCCGGAACTGTGGAAAGAATCTTGCCCCCTTTCAGCTCGGAATTCACCCCGTTTTTTTCAACCGTAATCCTGTTCGACTTCCCGAACTCGAGCCAATTCACCTTACTGCCATAATTTATCTTCGCTTTCGATTCCTTCAGAAGGGAGATTGCAATTTCGTTTATCCCCTTGTCGAAGCTGTAGCACTCTTCCACGAAGCTTGAGACGACTGCCAAACCGAAGATGGCCGAAAGCTCTTTCGCATCTGAGAACGTGACTGTCCGGCACATCGAGTCGATGAGCCAGAGCATTTCCTCCCCAAACTCCCGTCGGTACCACTCCTCGAGTGTTTCGTGCGCAATCTCCTCTTGGAGCTTCCCGAACTTCTTCTCATCAAGCCCTTCCAGGAACAGGAAAAGTTCCTCGATCTCCTTTATCTCGAGGCTTGCGAGCTCGAAAAGATGCCTTGAGTCCAGCTTGTGCCCCTTCAAGCAGACGAAGAAATTCCTGAGGTCGAAAACCTTGAGTTTTTTTGAAAGCCCGAGGCTCTTTACAAGCCCCATCGCGTGCTTGTCCTCTTTCGCTATGAACTGAGCGCCCAAATCGACCCACTGGTTCCCGATGTTAGCAGCTCTGACTCTTCCTCCCGCTTCGCTTGAAGCCTCAAAAATCTCGGTTTCTCTGCCTAAGAAATAAGCTGCAGAGAGGCCGGAAATGCCTGCGCCTATGATTGTTGCTCTGGTCGCCATGGAATGATTTTTATATCTGGCTATAAAAAGCCTTCTCATGTGCAAAACTAGTTACTTCAATTCCTCGGTTACGTTCAAACCGCTTTTTTTTGCATGTTCTATTACAGATGAAGCATTCTCTAGTTGAGCCGGCACTATTACTCCGTTTTGCCTTATTTCTCCTTTCGAAATCATGGCAGCCAATATAGATGGAACGAATGATACCACGAAGCTAGCTATAGAAACTTCCGGCATCTTTTTCAGGACTTCTTTAAGATTGTGTTGAACAAGCATTTTGTAAGAAATCTTCTTCCCACCACGGAGGCCTTCGATTTGTATGATGCTGCAGAAAATCTCTTCTTGGATTATGTCCTTTTTGAAGTTTTCTGCGAAAAGATCTGATGGTTCGAATGATTTTGCTAGAGTTTCGAATATATCCCCCTCAAAGTTTATCGATTTCTTGGTTTGGGCGCTCAGGGCTTCTACGATCATATCGTTCAAGTCCAGGTCATTCAAGAGCATCCCTCCCCCAATTTCAAGATAGTCAACTGGAACACCCAGAAACTCAGTTATTGTCCTAAGCTCTGGATGACCGCTGAACGTTTTCACTTTGAGAGTTCCTATGGGCTTCGGGAACTCCACCCTCCTCAGGCTTTCATCCATCCCTAGCTCAATTATCTTGCCATCTGAATACACGGTTGAAGGTGATACCGCTTCTAGCATCAAAGTGTAAGGTGACCAACTGCAGACTAGCTTGCTTGCCTTTATTATTTCTCCAAAGTATATCCTCACTGATTTTAACGAATCAATGGTTTGCCTTGACACGAAATCCTTGCAGACCAGGTCAGTAAAACCAGGGGAGTAACCCGTGTTAGTTACTGCAAGAAGGCTTTTTGATTCAAATTCGTTTCTCAAAGCAAATTGTTCATCGAGCGTAGTTCCTTTCTCTAAACCGGGGTAGTCGAAAGGATTCGATGCCAAATCGATATAGTTTACCCCGGCGTTTAAGCAAGCTCGCATTATCGATATATTGCATTGCGGAGAAGCAGCGTTTATCGCAACTTTGCTTCCGGTTATTGCTTTTTCAATAAGGACCGATTGTCTTGCGTCTATGCTCTTGAGTTCTATTGAAACGCGACTGTTTATTGCCCCGAGCACTCGTTTTACTTTACTGAGTTTTTTCTGATCGGAGTCTATGCATATCAGCTTTGTTGTAGATTTATCTCGAGCCAAGTTTATTGCTATTGCAAGGCCCGTGCCCCCACAGCCGATAATCGAATAATTCATTTGCTCACCTGATCGTATAAAACCGCAGCATTTACAGTATGGTTTCCGTAACAAAGACCAAACTCTGGGGAAAAAGTCGCTTCTCCGGCCACATACACGGAAAGAAATGGCGTATCCCCTACGGTTTCTTTCATTTGTTTGTGTTCTAAGTAAACCTTAGAACCTAGGTTCCCTATCCGTATTCCACATTCTGCAGCAAAGACCATTAAAGGATTTTTTACATCAGACAATACCTTTGAGTATGAGGAGATAACGTCCGAGCCTGAACCAGATAAAAGTCTAAGTTTTTTGTTTGTGAGTTGATACGTAGCGTAAACACTCTCTCCCCATATTAAACCAGAAATAAACGGGGTCAAAAAACCATTCTTTTCAGAAGCAAATGGATAATAGAAAGAACGCGTATATATTTTTTCGTCAACATATTGTTCTGGCCAGTTCAGCAACCTCAGGAGTTCTTGCTTTGCTGGTTTGCCGTTTATTTTCCTCATCCAGCGTTTATCAGAAGCTAATTCCGTTACATCAACTGTCAATCCAGTGGGTTTGAGGCCATGATCTGTGCGAAGGTTTAGCTCGTGGTTGGAATCAACAACTAGGAATATGATCGCATTATTTACCACTTTTTTTGAAAGAAACTGATAGTTGATTATCATCTCATTGTTGTCCTCAGTTGAAACTGAAATCAACTTGTCATTGGGCATTTTAGTAATAACATAAGATAGAATCTCTTCCTCCCGGGCAACTCCCTTTTGGAGGAAAAATAAAGACAGGTCAAAAGTCTTTGATAGCAAATTCCCTATCAGATTGGACTGTATTGTTTTTTTTGGACTGATGCCCATGAATTGTGGGACCATGCCCCCAGAGATAACTGATACAACTAATCTGTTTTTGAACTGACGATTAGGAATGCCAGAAATAACAGTATCAACAGCTTTTCTTGGGCTTCGTTTGGCGTTATAACCAACGGAGACAGCCACGTCCATCTCGTCATCATAAACCGCCATCGCGCTCGCCCCTCTCGTGTAACATCCGTAGTTGTTCATGAACCCGGCAACTGTTCCGCCAACTACTGGCGTCCCTTCAGGCAATTCCTTATTCACGGCATCCAGGAACTTCTGGAACCCGCCGTATTTCTCGTAGTGGATGGTCGAGAAAAGCAGAACGAATTTCGGGGGCTTCTTCAATTTCTCCTTGATTCCCTTCCCTACCTCCGAGCCAGCCTCGCCTGCGTCCCACTTGCGGCTCATGGCGACTGCTGCCTCGAACATGGAATCACTTCACTCCCAGGATTTTCTTTATGTCCCTGCGGGTATTCTCCATCTCCACTTCAAGCAGGCCCTTGTTCGCGAGCGCAGGAATCACCGAAACGAGCGCCATGTCCGCATGAATGACGAAGAAGACGACCTCGTGCTCCCCGAGCTCGAAATACACCTTGTCTAAGCCCTGGGCTGAGAATTTCGAGATGATGTTGAAGAAATCGCCCATCGTGTTCTGGAGCGTCGTCCAAACAGAGACATTCTTGAGCTTGAACTTCGAGCCCGGGGGAATGTAGCCC
Organism: Microcaldota archaeon; assembly: GCA_021813385.1. GTDB lineage: Archaea > Micrarchaeota > Micrarchaeia > Burarchaeales > JAKAKT01 > JAKAKT01. The sequence goes on along the minus strand of JAKAKT010000062.1, from coordinate 1,826 downwards.
TCAAAACCCCTCCTTGCAACCATGGCTGCCAATATGTCCTCTTCCCTGAGCAAATCGTCGAGGACCGCGAGTATTGCTTCCTTCTGGGACGCCATACATTAACATTTCCCGGGTTTCTTTAAATAGATTGTTCTCAGAGGTACTCTTTCTGGACATTCAGTTTCTTATCCACGTAAAATGTCACCATCTGGTACCCGAGGTCAAAAGCAGCAAAAGCGAGGAAATATTGCCAGGCGAAGAAGCCAGAAAAAGTCAATACGGCCATCATAACTTCCATCGATAGCCTGTAATGGAAGAACATCCTGACCCCCTTAATGGGAATCTTTTTCACCATGTCGTTCCCTTCCTCATCCACAACTCCGGCTATCACAAGGGCAGCAAGGGGAAGCCACGAGAGAGTGAGGGTAATCTTTAGGATGGCTGGAACGAAAATGGCCAGCAATATCCCGAGAATGAACGCCGGGTTGTCGATTTTCTTCGTTATCGCGACAGACATGCATATCGCTAGAAGGAAAACAGCAGCAGAGGAGTCGAATGCAATCCAGACTCCCATGAAAATCCCGCAGCAAATCGCAGCGAGGATTGCGTTCACCCGGTTGAAAGCTTCCTCGTCATAGGCGGAGTCGATGTATTTTATCGAGAATCCCATGATGAAAGTAGAAATGCAGAGGGAAACCCAATAAATCGGCTCGCCAAAGCCAAGAGTGAACAGCTCAGCCATAAGAACCAGGCCTACTCTTTCTCTACTATTATCCCCTTCGGTCCGATTGAGAATGACCTCGGCTCGAGCACGTTGTTCGTCGACCTCATCTTTTTGACTGCGAGGCTTCGCTTGCCTAGCGCCTCAAGCCATGAGACCTTTATCACCCCGTCCGCAACGAAAGATGAAATCGTGTCCCTCGAGAGGTAATTTGCAGTCTCGGGCATCTCGGCAGTCAGAAGCGAGGTGCCTCCCCATGAGCGGATGTTCGCGATTGTGGTGAGGACCGATGCCCGCGTGGCCGCCTCTTCGGAAATGAAATTGTTCGCCTTGTCAACGCTCATTCCCGCCTGGGAAGCCAGTTCAAGCCTGGAACTCATCTCCAGATAGACGAGCAGGACAGAGAGCGAATCCACGACGACCCGGTCTGGCTTGACAGCCTTGGCGACCTGCTCCATCTCGGCATTCACATTAACAACGCTCGTCTTGGGCATGTTGAAGCAGGCGATTTTCAGCTTTCCGCCCTTCTCGAGCTTCTCCAAGTCCCAGCCGAACTGCCTCGCCTGGTCGGTTATCGCAAGCCTGTTCTCCTCGAATGAAATGTAAAGCGCCTTCTCGCCGTTCCTGATTCCCTCGACAAGGAACTGCAGCGCGAAAATGGTCTTCCCCGTCCCTGGCGAGCCTGAAATCAGCACGACCGAGCCCTTCGGGATGCCGCCCTCAATCAGTTCGTCGAGTCCAGCAACTCCGGTCCTGACTCTCTCCATACCATCACCCTTTTACCAGTATTATCCCATCCTCGCCGATATTTATTGTTTTCGGAAGGACGTCGTGCCTGGTCGAGCGCATCTTCCCAATGACGAGCATGCGCTTCCCTATAGTCTCGATTTTCGAAAGCTTGACAACTCCGTCGCAGATGAATTCGGAAACAGTGTCGCGCGAATACCACTGGCTCCCTTCCTGCAGTTCGGAAGTCACGATGGTCGTGGAGCCATACCCTCGCAATCGTTCAACAATGTCCGCAATCGCCTTCCTCGTGACCGCCTCGTAACTCTTGTCAGACACCCCGAGCATCTCCACGCTTTTCGCGTCCACGAGCACATTAGTATAAACCTGAAGCATCGTG
>JAKAKT010000028.1 GCA_021813385.1 Microcaldota archaeon | reverse complement strand
GAGAACAACCGACTTGAGCCTGATTTCCATAGCCGCTTTCACCATTTTCCCACCCAAACGGGTGGGTGAAAGCGGACATAAGTTCGTGCACTATTTTAGGACAAATGTGTGTGCACTCTACAACTAGGATATGTCGCTCAAATTAAGGAGGTTCTCATTCCCGGAAGACAAAGAGCTGATGCCGCCGAACCATGAGAAAGAAAAGAGTTCTGTCCCGAAGGTCCTTCTTATTTTTGAACAAGTTAGGAAGGAGATGGACGCGGACCGGGGAACGCGACCCGTGTGCCCTGATGCGGTTATAAGGGAAGTTCTGAAGAGCGAAGACCCTAAAGCAAAGATTGCGGAGGTAAAGCAAGCGCTCGATGAGATTGCCAGGGCTGCTGGAAAATGGGCCTGGGATGCCGTCTGGGCGCTCGAGTATGAGAACGTAGCTAGGATGTTTGTGAATCATACTAAGGAGTTTGTTGAGATGGCTAGGGTTGCCGGGGATGCATTCTGGGCGCTTAGGAATGAGAACATAGCCGGGATGTTTGTTCAGAATCCGCGAGCTGTGATTGATGCTTTTGGGGAGATTGCTAGGGCTGCTGGAGAAGGTAACGGGGCCAGAAATGCGTTTTATGGGCTCGGGGATACAAATTTGAAGGTTGATAAGAAACTTCTGGATAGCTTATCGGCTAAGCTTAATGCCGAACAAAAGAGTTTCGAACCGTTTATTGCTCGGTATGGAATAAGACCCATGAAGGTTGCCGGTTATCTAGACGAAAAACCTGGGATTTTGGATGGAGTAGAGTACAATGCGGGATATGAAAAAGAAGTACGCACAGCAGTACTGAAAATTGCAAAAGAAAAGAAAATTGATCCGGAGTTTTTGGCTGCAGCGGTTTTCCAGGAGGGGTATGTTCTCCATATGCAGAAAAAACCGGATGATTACACTATTGATTCGTTTGGGGAAATGGGAATGGACGCGTTTCATTCGGATCTTCAAGCTCTTAAGGATAGTGATTACATAAGAATGGATTTTAACGAGGGCAGGGAGTTTAAGGTTCTACGTGAAGAAACAAACGAGGGCGGTTTTACGGGAAAAACAGTTGTTTTTAAGGATGCGTCTGCTGTAATCGAGGCATTTGGCGCTATGCTTGCGCAGAGACGAGATATTTTCATAAAGGCCGTACGGGAGATGGGACAGGACCCTGAAAAACTCAGTCGGGAGCAGATGTGGGCTGGGGCGTATCTCTTTTATAATGCCGTAGACCCAAAACAGAAACTTCGAGAACTTGGCCCAGAAAACCTGTTAACAAAATATGAGGGCGGACAAGCCCGAGGATATCGGTACAACTATATGCGCGTTGTATGTACGGCCGCTTATCTCAAGAGCTTGGGGATTTTAGCGGAAACCGCGGAAGAACCGATGAAGAAGTAACTCGAAATTAAGTTTGAGATTCGTGAATCTCCGAACAGGGCCCCGCTTATCTGCAGAAATCTAATCTTGTCCGTCTGTCTAACCAATCGCTTTTCACCAAGCGGACGGGCAGATTTTTAAACTCAGGCGAGAAAGGATATTCGGGGTGTTGTTATGCCAGAAGTCACTCTTGAGGAGCACCTGCATGAAGTAAAGGACCATGAAGCCGCGAAGCTGATTTCCGAGATTGCAAGGATGAGCGTCGACATTCGGATGGAGTTCCCCCAGCGGATGGCTGCGAAGAAAGGGGAGGAGAACAAGTACGGGGAAATGGCTGAGGAGCTCGATGTCTGGACGAACAATTTCTATTGTGAGGAATTCAAAAAAAGCGGGCTTGTCCGGGCGGTTTATTCCGAGGAGCTCAAGACTCCCGTGAGGTTCAGCGAGGACGCGCCTTTTGTTGTGACCATTGACCCGCTCGATGGCTCGAGCAACATCAGGAGCAACAACCCGATTGGGGCAATCATTGGAATTTATAGGAAAGAGATTCCGACTACTGGCAGAAGCCTCGTCGCTTCCCTCTATAAGCAATATGGGCCGATGACCACTCTTGTTTATACTGCCGGGAAGGGGGTGCACGAATTCGTGAAATTCAGGAAGGGGAAGATGAGGTACTGCCTGGTTGAGGAGAACATAAGGGTGCCCGAGCCCGGGAAAGTTTATGGAATGGGCGGGAGCCCGCTCAAGTGGATTCCGAAATTCAGGGAGTTCGTGAAGTACATGGAAGAGGAAAAGAAAATGAAATTAAGATACTGCGGGACTTTCGTCGGGGACTTCAACCAGGTGCTTCATTACGGGGGAATGTTCGCTTACCCTGCCCTGATTGACAAGCCCGAGGGAAAGTTGAGGCTCTTCTATGAGGGAATTCCGATGGCGAACATAATTGAGAAGGCAGGAGGGCTCTCTAGCAACGGGAAGATTTCTCTTCTGGATATCGAATGCGAGGACCCTGACGCGAGGACTCCACTTTATGTAGGAAGCAAGGAATTGATTCTCGAATTGGTTGAGAGGCTGAGAAGGTAGTTGTTTGAAAAACACGACGCTCCTTCGGCTAGGGCTTATTATTTTCCTTCTTGCGGTCCTTTACTTGCAGGGGGCCTCGATTTTCCTTTTGAGTTTTCTTGCTGTTTTCTTCGGGATTGTGCTTCTCTTCAGGGAAAGGTTGTGGAAAGCTGTCGGGAAGTTTTTTGACGAACGATTGCCTTTCACGAAAAAATGGCCGGGCTGGGCGAAGTGGACGCTTGTGTTCGTCGGGTTTCTCGCGGTTTATTATGTCCTGAAATTCGTGATTTATTCGGTGCTCGCGAGCTTCGGGTTCGATGTTCAGGGGGAGATGATGAAAGCCCTGAATGCGACTGGCTAGTAACTATTTTTTCTCGGGTTTTGCTTTTCCCTCGTTGTTTGAGAAAAGGAGCACCAAACCCAAGACCAATGAGGCTAATGCTACGAAAAACAGCAATGAAATTATGGGAAAGTTCATGAGCAGTCTGAGCTCAGACCAGGAATAGAGTGACGTGAACCTGCAATAAAAAAGTTTGTTCCATACGAAGTCGTATAGCCAAAAGGAAACGAGAGTAGAAATTCCAAAAACAATCATGAGCGAAGAGATTGTTGTCTTTTTGCTGGATTTTTTCAGGCGCAAGATGATAAAGAATATGACAAGTGACAGGGGGATGAGCAACAGCGTAAAATTAATGGATAAAATTTTGGAAATCGCAATCGGCAGATTTTGAGGCATTAAGACTACTTTTTGTTCCAGTTCCACTCTTTTGTACTGAGAACATGACTGTTCGTCAGTTACGAACCATCCTTCGGGCAGAGCGTATGCAGCATGATTTCGGTCTAAGAGACCCATTATGTCGGAAGAATCAGAGTATTCTATTTCCCTAGGCCGTTCAACACTTATGTCGGAAGAATCAGAGTATTTGATACATTCCTGAGTCTGTTTGTTAGCGTAAAATACTGTGCGAATGTTAAACGCATCTGGACCTGGCAAACAGGAGAAAACCAAGTTAATGGAAAGGACAAAAACAAAAAACAGCGAGAAGAGGTGAGCGAGCCTCAACTCACTCACCGAGCACGAGCTTCCTCATCTTCGCTGCCATCTCGAGCGGCTTGTCGTTCTGCCAAATATTCCTGCCGACAGCGAAGCCGATTGCCCCAGCGCTCATCACTTCCTTGATTTTCTTCAGGAAATCCTCGTCAGACGCCTTGCTTCCTCCTGCCGAGAGAACCGGCATCTTTCCAGCCGATTTGACGACCCACTTGAAGGACTCCGGGTCCCCGGTGTAATTCACTTTCACCGCATCAGCACCAAGCTCGAGGGCTGTTCTGGCGGCGTAGGCGACCATTTCCTTCGACTTCTCCTCCTTCACAAATTTTCCCCGCGGATATGCCCACATTATCACAGGAATCCCGTACTCACGAGCCTCCTGCTCGATTGCAGAAAAGTCGTTGAACATCTTCGCTTCCATCGGGGAACCGACGTAAATGGTGTATCCGATTGCGTCAGCGCCGAGCGAAATCGCATCCTTCACCGAGGCGACCGGGGAGGAATAGACGTCATCCTTCGGGTTTATCTCAGTCCTCCCGTTCACCTTCAAGATGAGCGGGATTGACCCGGCGTAGTTCTCCCAGTATTTCAGGGCAACACCTTTCTGCAGTATGAAGCCGGTGAACTTGCACTTTGAGGCAATTTCGCAAACATAGTCCGGGTTTATGTTCTTCTCGTTGAAATCGCGGGGACCATGCTCGATTCCCTGGTCCATCGCGAGGAGCAGCATGTGGCCGTTCCTCATCAACCTCGACATGTGGGTCTTTTTTCCAATCATTTTTCCACCTCTCAATTAAATTTTGAAACGCTTTTTTATCTCGGCTCTCGAGGGCACGTTGTGCGCGCCCTTCCTCTCGACCTTCGCTGCTGCTACCGCGTTCGCGAGCATGACTGAGTGCTGGAGGCTCTTGTGCTCAACGAGACCTGCTATGAACCCAGCGCAGAATGAGTCGCCAGCCCCTATGGTGTCAACAGGTTTAACCTCGAAAGGTTGAGACTCGAAATCCTCGCTCCCTCGAACGACAACCGGGCTCCCGCCCCCTTTTATGATGGAGGTGATTTCCTTGTTCTCGCCCATCACTTTCCCGATTCCCTTTTCGACGTTCTTCTCGCCGGTCATCATGGCTAGCTCCGCCCTGTTTATGATAAGATAATCGGAATTCCGGATTATTGACGACAGGGCCTTCAGGCCTTCCCTCGACTTTGCCCTCCCCGGGTCGAATATCACCTTGACGTTGTTCTCCTTTGCGTAGTGCGAAGCCATTTGGAGCGCATCAAGGCTCGTTCCTGTCATTAGTAGATATTTGGCATCAGCGATGTAGGTCGGGTCCACTTTCCCAAAGGGCTCGTTCACCCCGCGCATCTCGACCACTTCGACATTGGATTCGGCATTGACAATTACAATCGCTTTTCCCGTCTTCCCATCGACTAGCCTCAGCCTGGCGATGTCCACTCCTTTTTTTAGTAAATGCTGAATCAGGTAACCGCCCTCGGTGTCGCCCCCGATGTTCCCTATAAACCCAGCTTTCACCCCGAGTGTGGCTGAAGCGCAGGCAGCGTTCGCAGCAGAGCCCCCGAGCGAGGTCTCGATGTCCGAGTAGGTGAAAGAAGTCTTGTCGGGAATCGGGAAGTCCTTCACATAGCACCGGATATCAAAAAGAATGTGGCCCATCGTCACTAAGTCCATGAAAATAATTTGGGGCTCGGGTTAATAAAGATTTATTCGAGGGCTTGCAGTTCATCGCACCAGTTGGGTTAATTCCTCCAAAACCTTCTCCTGAATGCTGAGCATTTTCGATAGGACTTCTTCTGATGAGCCGGGCATTTGGCCTTCAAGCGCCAAGATGACGTTCTTGTTCAGGAAAAGGTCCCCGTTGAGTCCGGACAATCCCTCGGTAGTAACCTTGAGCAGAATCATGCCTGCAGCTATCTGCGAAGGAGTAAGGCCTCTGGCTAGGGGGCCATAAACAGTTACCTTTTTTCCGAACAAGGAAAGCGAGCGCTTGAAGAATTCTCTGCCCTCATTCTCTATGCCCGGGATTTTTTCAAGAAGGAACGACAGGGCCGCCAATCCCTCTTTTGGTATGATTAATTCTCCCTGCTCAGCTCCTGCGAATGTCCCTTCCCGCATTCTGAAACCGCAACCCAGTATGTACGCCTTCGGGTCTCGGGTGAGTTTCGGTCGCGTTATCTCGGCTTCAGTGATGGAATTCGGCCTGTTCACCGTTCTAACGAGCACTGGGATTGCAAAATCGCTTCTGCTCGGCCCTTCCGAGCCCCAGAGGCGGTCGAATTGGGTTATTGCTGAGCTAAGTTGAGTTGAACGGAGTGCCGCGTGTATGTCTTCTCTGACAGTGTTCAGGCTTCTTGTCCTTTGTATCATCGTATCACCAATTTTCATTTTCATCAATATAAACTAATCCTCAGACTTGAATTCTTCAAGAGCCTCTTCTGGGCGTTTATCAATTTTCGATATAACTTCGTCCAAGATTGATTTTGGGGGCTTGAGGTCGACATACCCTTTGGCTTTTTGTACCGGAGAGACCAGTTGCTCGAACTCGGTTTCATAACGATTGACAACCCTGCCCCGGTTATTTTTTATCGTGGCGAACCCGTCAAGGAAACCTCTATCGAGCTGTGCCTGGTCGAAAAATTCTTGGTCATATTCAATCTTGAACCTGCGCTCGTTTGGCGCGCGAATCGAGAAGTCCTCGAAATCAATCCTTGATATGGACGCTTTGCCGTTCTTGAACATAACGAGGAAATTCCTCGGGTTCCAATCAGTTATTGAAAAAACGTAGTGGGAGGCCATCTGCCTGCCCATCTCGTAAGATATCCCTTTTACCATTTCAGGCGTCAGTGGGACAATTCCCTTATCAGTCAAGACTTTCCCGGTGTTGAGGATGGTCTCAATCGACCTCCCGTTTATTCCCTCGATTAATGCGTGCCCATCGAAATTTTGTACCCCGTAGGAATTCTGGATTCCGGCGTCTTTCAAAAGCTTAACTGCGAATTCGTCTTCCCTGCAATCTGCCATTTTCAGGAAAGCGAATCGCTCATCGTCGAATGTTGCTTTGAAGACGACGTTGCGCCCGTCAACCCTGGCCAGATGATGTTTCTCGAAACTGTACGTAGTCCCGTTTGTCTTGGAGAGCTCTGCCCTTATTTCTCGGAATTTCGGAATTATCTCCCATGGGATGTTGCCGTCAGCTATATAAGCGGCAAACTGGGAAAAAGAGTCGAATTCCTTGTGGAAAACCCTGGAGTATTCTCTTAGCAGTTGTGCCGGGTCCCCGTATCTTTCAGAGAAGATGTATAAATCATCCAGGGCGGTTTTTATCTCGCTCTGGCTTATCGCCTTGACTCCGGCATCCCCGAAATCCTTCTGGTAGTTGAGCACGTCGGAAAGAACCTGGTCTTTTTTCGCTTGGAGCTCCGGATTTCTGGGATTCGCCTCTTTCATCCCTGCTTTTTGCACGTTCGCCCTCTCATTTTCAGCCAACGCTTTTTTTCTGTTGGCAAGGGCTTCGCTGTCGAATGGGTTGAGTTCCAATGCCCTGTCGAAATCCGCTATCGCCTTGTCGTATTCGCCCATCTCCCCACGGACGATTCCCCTGTTGTTGTGCGCCACTACGGACTTTGGATTGAGCGCAATTGCCTTGCCGAGGTGCCGCAAGGCATTATCGTAATCCCCGGCCAAATCCGCCTCGAGCCCGAGTTTCAGGTGCGTCAGAGATTGGACTGCCCGCGGGTCGGCCGAAACTTGCTCGATGATTGGGTACTTGTAGGCGAGTGCCGCGATTGTCCCATACTCGCCTATTGAAGGGTCGAAATAGAACTTCGATGTCGTAATGAGCGCGTGGCCAGGCACAATCGCTATCGTGGCGTGCATTTCCATCTCCCTTGCCACGTCGAACATGAGGGTTGAGAGGAGGTCGCAGTTCCACTGGTTGGTCGAAAGCGCCTCGTGGAGGAACCTCGAATCATTGACGTATTCCATATTGAGGCTCTTGGTCATCACTTCCCAAGCTCCTTCTATGAAACGCTTCTCCTCGTTTGGCGTTATGCCTAGGTCGTCCCTGAGTTTCTGCGCTATTTTCGAGACCAGTTCCGTGTACTGTGCTTCGCATTGCTTTGCCTTAGCAGGACTCGTTTCGAGTTCCAAGAGAAGCCTCCGGGCCCCCGCTAGCTCTTCCCCTCTTGCAGTCAATGAGGTTGGCACTGGTCGCCCTGTTTCTCGCTCAGCCTGCGCTTGTTTTTCAGTTGCCCGCCGTTCAGCCGATTCGGCAGTTTGTAATTTCGCCGCCTTCCAGCCCCTAACTTCCTTCCCTCCGAAATAAATGTTCATCGCAAGGGAAGCGGCCAATTGCCCGCCCCTTTTCAGGAAGAACTCGGACATCGCTCCCTTGTCTTTCTTCAATTCCGAGAACTGGTCTGCAAAATCCCATACATCCGCGGCGGTCATAAGCCCCAAGCCAGTTAAACGGGTAATCCCCGCGCCTTTCCCTCTCGTCATTATGCTCGCCAGGAGCATCCCCGCCTCTCTCCAGTCTTCAGGCTTTGTTGGGTCGAAAAACTCTTTCTTGTGCTCGTATTTCTGGACGAAGTGCTCGATTGCCCGGTATGTGAACCAACCCATCGCAGGAATGCCGGTGGCAACACCTACTCCTCCTGTGATTCCGCCTGACTCGGGGGCAGCCATCATGCAGCCCATCGAGAACCAGCCCATCCCCCCTGCTACCGCGTCGGCCTTGCCTTCCCAACTCTTGACTACGGTGCTCGCGCTTACTACGCCTGCTTTCTCGAACCTGCTGTTGAAGCCGTTCGAGGCGGACTGGCAGAAGATTGCGCCCGGGGGATAGAAGCCGCTCTGGGAAAGATTCTGGATTGCTTGCATCAGGGTCTTGCCTTCTGAGTAGAGCCCTGTTATCGGGTCCACTACGCTGTAAATCTGCTCTTTATCCCGGGATGCCAAAACGAAAATGCCTGCCTCGTTCGCTGGTTCGACTAAGCGTTTCGAAACGTATAGCTCGAGTGGAAGCGCCTCGCCATTCACGTAATTGACAAAAACTGCCGGAAGGGTCCCGAGCCTCTCGCCCTCGCTCAAGGCCTCAACTTTCGCCCTTGTTCTCCGGTCAAGGGGGCTTAGGTCGAACCCGGGCTTCGGTTCAGCGATAGAGAGCAGCCTTGTCGCATTCAGGGCAGTCTGCTCCGAGAGCGCGCAGTTCCTGTCGGCCTGCTTTATCGCTGAAAAATAAGGGGCTGATAGGTCGGGGCTGGGGACTGGCTCGATTTCCCAGCCCACTCCGTGTTGCTTCGCAATAAAAAGGACTGCGGCGCCCTTCGGGATGCCCGCCTCGCCATACCAAACCCCGACATTCCCACTCGCGTCTATGCCTGAGTAAGCCTCTGCGGGTATTGAAAGGTCCCGGATGCGCATCACTTCAGCTCTTGAAGGTGCATCCTCGTTGTCCTGCTCAAACCCTGGCTTTTCGAGAAGCGAGACCCTGCTGTTGATTTCCGCGGCCAATCGGTTCTGGGCTTGGGCGACTTTCCCGTTCACATCAGCCGCCACGACATTGCGGAATTCGTCGTTATGTGCAAGAACTATCTTGGGAGCTGACGGAATCCTGCCCTCGCCTATCGAGAGTTTTGAGAGTATTGAATCTGAAAGTCTCGAAGAAGCGGAATTGTCGGCCTTAGCCTGCGAATACATGAGGATATTGCTCGTTTTGGGTATAAAAGCACTAACCCTCGCTCTTCGCGCACATCTCCTCGATTTCCGCAATCTTCCTGAAGTATGCGGTCTCTAGGTTCGGGGCGACAATAGGCTCGATTGCCCATTCCTTGTGCTTTGAAGACATGAAAAGAAGGGTT
>JAKAKT010000078.1 GCA_021813385.1 Microcaldota archaeon | reverse complement strand
CCCAAGAAAGGCCCGGCGCCACTGCTGTTGGGCAGAAGCAAAAGCATGTAGAGTATGACAATGCCACACTTTTCGTGCAGGGCCGCTAAGAGTTCGATTGTTGCAAAAGTATTTAAATATTAACTTTTTATTAATAATCAATGAAAATTACAACAAGCCTAAAAGAATACATTGACGAAGGAAAGCTCGTCGACTTCGGGGTTCTGAATAGCCTGAAGCTCACCTCGGAGAATTCCCTTCGGGTGACTCTAGCAAGGTTTGTGAAAAAGGGAGAGATTTACAGTCCACTGAAAGGGCTGTATGTATCCAAGAGGGTTGATCCGTTCTGGGTAGCGACTGCAATATTCCCGGGGTATATCTCACTCACTTCAGCGCTTCATCTTCACCACCTCAGCGATGAATACCCATTCACAATTTTCGTCGGATCTGAAAAGAGAAAAAAACTAAAATTGGGAAACTACGAGGTTCACTATTTCGTGGCTAAAAGTTACGAGGGAATGGAACGCGACCAGTACCAGCTCGCGTCTATTGAAAAGGCGATTTATGATTCTCTCTTGCATCCGGAACTGGTCGGTTACCCGAAAATCATAAAAGCCCTGCACTTCGCGCCGATAATCGCAGGAAAATTCATCACTTTGTGTAGGAATGAGCGGAATGCGTTCTTTCAGAGGCTTGGGTACATGCTCTCAATCCTCCCAGAGCGAGACGAAGAAAAAGAGAGGCTTATAAAATACTGCAGGAAAAGAACGAAGGCAAACGTTTATTTGCAAGGACGGAAAACCGGGAGGTATGTGTCGGAGTGGAAAATAATCGACAACATGGGAAAGGAGGTGCTGCTCTCATGGTGGGAACAATAGCGTTTTTGGAAAACGATCTAAGAGCTTATGCGGCGAAGGCAGGACTCGGGCTGCAGTTCATAGTAAAAGAGGCTTTTCTTTTCGAACTGATGGAACTCTTAGGCGAACACGAATTTGTTTTGAAAGGCGGAACTGCGATAAACAAGGGATATCTCGAGGGACACCAGCGGTTCTCCGAGGACCTCGATTATGACACTGAGCTTGGGAAGGGGGAAGTCAGAAAGGCCCTCACGGGGATCGGTTGGAGGATAAGCAAAGAATTTTTCACGAGAAATTCGCTTGGATTCCTTTTCGAGTATGATTTTGGCAGAGTGAAGGACGCGGTGAAGGTCGAGTTTTCTTTCGGGATAAAGGGGGCTGCTGAAAGGAGAAAAGCGGCTTCAGACTTCCTGCCGATTTCAAAAAGGGTCGAGATGTACATATTTCCGGAACTCAACCGCCAGAAGGAACTCGCCTTTGAGCAACGAAAAGAATGGAAAGACCTCTATGACCTTTATTGGATGCAGGAGCTTTATCCCAAGGAATTCAAAATAACAGGCAGGAAGGCGTTTTTGGAAGCAATCTCTTCAATGAGCATCGAAAAAACCGCAAACGCATACATACCTCGGGCAAAGAGGATGAACTGGGAGGAAGTTAAGGAACACATGTCAAGCAAATGGCCGAACAGATAATGCCACCCAGAAAAAAACTAGCGCCTTTCTATCAAACCTACGATGACTACCTCTGCAAAACATTAGAAGATTTTAACTAAGATAGAGAGATTAAGGCCTAGCTAGATAGTAGCAGATGTCCTTGTTTCCAGGACTGTCCTCGCATAAATCCAGGTTTTTCGTGGCTTCAGCAATTCCTTCGTAGCACGAACCACCGAACATCGGTTCGTACGTCGGATTGTTTATTTGCTGGCAGATGGACGGGTCATTCTTATAAACTCCAACTCTGGCATAGCAAGTCCATTTAAAAATCCCGCTTGTTCCTTGGGCTTTATCACATATCGAGAGGTCTTGCCGAGCAATCCCAACATCTGCATAGCATAGAGCTGAAATATCGTTATCTTGAAGGGAAGCACACTTTGCTGAGTCTTTTGTGAGAATTGCTTCGCATATGTTTTCCGTTGTTTGGTTCTGAATTTTTTCACAAATCGCTGGGTTTTGCTCAGGAATTGGAACCGGGTAGTTATCCCAGTCTTTTACTGCAACATCGAAATAGCAGCCATCTTTTTGGCTAACATCCGGGATATTCTCGCAAAGCGAGATGTCATTTTTTAATCTTGCTACAGTTGCAAAACAAAAATATTTATCAGATATATCTTGTTTTTTCTCACAATCTGACAAGGTCGGCGGGGTTGATATCTTTTCTGCGGGGTTAGAATTATCGAGAATCATGGTCACTCCGGCCGATAATAGGAACCCAACAGTCAGAAACGCAATTCCAATTCCAAATATTATGTATGAAATTTTCTTGAACTTTTCGCGTTCCTTTGAAGTTTTCGAGAAAACGAATAATACCACGGCTGAAAGTAAAATTGCCAATGGGATGATAGGAACTGCTGCTTTCAGGATATATTCGACCCGAACCAGCGTTCCGATTGTGCTCATCCTTATCTCCTCTTCTCAACAATCACAACATCGGCAGTGTTTCTCAGCGCAGTCGAGAAGCCGGGCTCGGCCCCAACGAGGATGGTCTCTTTCCCGAGTTCCTTCGCCTTTATTATCACGGGCCGGAAATCGATATCCCTGGTCATTAGCGCAATAATTTGAATTCTGTGGTTGAAGACCTGCTGCATCGCATCGACGGCCATTGCCACATCGACATCTCCGGTAGTGATAATCGGCTCGTAGCCCTGGTTCGTGACCGCCTCAATGAGCTTGTCCGAGGCGTATTGGTCCAGGTAGACTCGGCAAACTTTTATGTTGCCGTATTTCGCAACCTTTTCCTTCACTGAGGAAAGGTCAATGTTGATGTCCTTGCGGATTACATTCGGCCCATCCACGAAGAATGCGATGTTCCGTTCTGTCCTGGATTTGAACGCCGCCTTAATCTTGTCTATAACCAAGTTAATCAACCCTCTATGCCGTAAAACCTAAGGGCATTTCTTGTTGTTGCCCGGATTGCTTCCTCGACGGGGATTCCTTTCTCTTTTGCAATCATTGCTGCAGAATCGAGCGCTGACAGGGGCGTTTTCCCCAAGTAAGGCGCATCGCTCTCAAGCAGTAGATAATCTAAGTCCAGGGCTTTAATTACTTTTCTCCTTGCTTTCGAATTTCCCGGGGGGATTGTGGCAGAATATCCCAAGTCGCCAGCTCGCTTAGACTCTTCGGAATTCCCGGAAAAGCAGTGAAGCAAAACTCGCCCGGAAAAATTCGCCTCCAGAACATCCAAAACCTCGCTCTCGGCGTCCCTGGAGTGGATTACGACTGGGAGTTTGAGGTCAGTTGCAAGCTCGAGCTGGGCGAGAAACCATTTTCTCTGGTTGCTTAACTGCGCCTCGCTCTTTCCCCAGTGCTTGTCGAGCCCGATTTCCCCTATCGCGGCAATCCCTTTCAGTTCCCGCAGCCAGCCCAGTTCCACTTCCACTTTATCCATTATCCGCTGGGGGGATTCGCCGCCAACAGCAAGAACGAAGCCGGGATTCTCTTCGGCAATTTTAACGCCCCTTAAACTTGTTTCCTTCGAGTAGCCGCATGTGAAGACTGCGCGAAGCTCTTTTTTGCAATTCCCGAGGCATTCGTCTAGACTTGATATGTCAGTCAGATGGCAATGGGAGTCAATTGGGAGGGGCGGATTCGAACTGGGCATGAGAGGGGTGTGGGCGAAGGGGTTAAAAATCTTTTTCGGATAAAGCTTTCGTTGATTTTTCGGGTGATTCATAATGGACAAGATGTTTGCATCGGCAAAAGAGCTGAAAATCGGGAAATACGTGCTCATAGATGACATCCCGTGCAGGGTGGTTGATATTGAGTCATCGGCCCCGGGAAAGCACGGAGCTGCGAAGATGAGGATAACGGGAATTGGCGTATTCAGCGGCCAGAAGAAGACGCTGCTCAAGCCTTCTGACGGCGATGTCGAAATCCCCATGATTGAGAGGAAAGCAGGGCAGGTTATGTCCGTTAATGGGAACATGGCCCAGCTCATGGATTCCGCTACTTACGAGATGTTCGAGCTAGAGATTCCGGCTGAGATTGCCGCCGAGGTAGTGCCGGGCAAGGAAGTCGAGTATATGGAAGCGATGGGAAAGAAGATGATGCAAAGAGTTAGGTAATTTTAACGGCAGGATAAAACAGAACTGACATTCGAACTGAAAAACTAGAGGAAAATAAGGGTGAACGGATGGAACTGAAAATCGAGAAGAGGACAGAGAACAAGCTCCTGAACAGGACTGAGATTAACTTCTCGGTTAGCGCCGAGGGCGCGACCCCGAGCAGGAAAGAGATTAAGGCTGCAATACAGGGAAGCCTCAAGGTCGACGATGACCTCATTGTCATAGACCGCATTGACAACCAGTACGGGACGACCAATGCAGTGGGCAGGGCACTCGTCTACAGCGATAAAGGCAGCATGGGATTGGCGAGCCAGTACAAGATGAGAAGGGACAGGGGCGAGAAGGGAAAGAAAGCCGAAGGCGGCGCGAAGAAGGCAGAAGCCAAGCCCGCTGAGAAGAAGTGAGCGAGGGGATTTGAATGGCTGAGGAAAAGAAACCGGTGAAGAAAAAGAAAGTTGTAAAGCCATACGAGAAGAGGCGGGCTTGCCCGAAGTGCGGCCCAGGGGTCTCGCTTGCTGAGCACAAGGAAAGGCGGTCGTGCGGGAAATGCGGCTATTCTGAAAAGAAGTAAGAGGCGTGAAAGTGGCCTCGGCGAGCTATAACCTTTTGGGAAGCGCCGTTGCTCTGAGGCGACGGTCGTCAGGCCTCTCTCCTTATTTCGGAGCTTTCTGTGCGGGGTGCGCGCTATTTTTCGCTTCAGGGGTACTCCTTAATTTTGCTGATGTGAAATTTTTCCTTGGGATGGACTGGGGGTTGGCGTTCATACTCCTAGCCTTGGGAGAGCTTTTTTTCAGGGGCTGGCTTTGGGATAAACTGGGGGGTGCGCTCTCATTGGTTCTGTTCCTCTTGGTTTTCCTTTTCGGGTATCAGATGCTGTTCGCTGTCGAAATCCCGAGGCTGCTGTTTTTCCTCTTGGTTTATGGGGCGCTGATGTCGTTCCTTAGGGTGCGCGAGGACGGATGGACCTGCGCGCTCGCTGCGATAGCTTATTTCGGGATTGCGCTTGGGGCTAAATCCGAGCCGTATTTCCAGACGATTGCCCTTCAGTTGTTCCTTCTTTCAGTTCCCCTTTATTTCAGGATGAGGTGGAAGGGGCTCGCGGGGGCTCTCGGGGATTTTGGGATTAAGCGGGAAGGCTTGTTGAGGAATGTGTTATTCGGGGTTCTTGCGACTTTCGCGATTATGCTCGCCTTAATCGGGGTCTCGCTTGCGCTTTATTTGTTGCATTACGGGAATGACTTGGGCGGAGTGAGGGAGAAAATCGATTCTTTCCCCCAATTTGTGGTGCTGATGGCTTTCACTCTGACTCCTTTCGCTGAGGAAATTTTCTTTCGGGGTTTGCTGTTCCCAATTCTCGGGGCGTTAGCATCGAGCCTTGTCTTTGCTGCATCGCATTACCAATACGGCTCTATTTTCGAGATTGGGGCTGCTTTCTTTGTGGCGTATTTCTGGTGCTGGCTTTACAAGAAAACTGGCTCGCTGATTCCTTCGATTGTCTCGCACGCGCTCTTCAATTTGATTTCACTTTCACTTGCGGGAAGGGTGGGATTGGGGTAACTCGGAATCGAATCGATTCCATCATTTCGAGCAACGGAGATGAAGAAAAGTTTATCTTGGTATATGGCCGTAAAAAATGAGGTGAGTTGCTGTCTCTTTTCATCCTGAAACGCATTTTGAACCGGTTGAGCCCGATGCCTTTTGTTAGAAAAACAAAAAATCTCCTTCGGTACTTGCGGGACGCTTATGCCTATTCCAGGATGCCTGGAGCGGAGAAAATAACGCTCTCGAACGCGTATCCTTGCCTAAGCGACTGGACTGAGACTACTCCCGTGAACCTTACGTATTTGTATCAGGATGCTTGGGGTGCTGAAAAAGTTTTCAAATCAAACCCGAAATACCACGTCGACATCGGCTCTACCTCGCTTCTTGTCGCGATTCTCGCGAAATACACGCGCGTCTGCAGCGTTGATATACGGCCGTTGCCGGTAAAAATGAAGAATCTTGAAGCCAGGCACGGAGACATCCTGCATCTCCCGTTCAAGGACGGCGAAATCGAGTCTCTCAGCTCCCTTTGCGTGCTCGAGCATATCGGGCTCGGGAGATACGGGGATGCCCTTGACCCGCAAGGGACAATCAAGGCTGCTGTTGAAATAGAGCGGGTCATGAAAGCCGGGGGGAACTTTTATGTTTCCACGATGATTGGGAACGAGGGCAAGGTCTGCTTCAACGGGCATCGGGTTTTCACCAAGGAGACGTTCGTCGATTACTTCAAAAATTCAACTCTCAAGGAAAGCGTTTTTGTCACTGAGGACAGGGTCCTTGAGCCGGGGGAATTTGAGAAGTTGTCTCCCTCACTCACGGTGGGGCTGTTTCATTTCGTGAAGAATCCGGCTAGGAAATAAAAAAGCGAGTTTAAAGCGATAGGAGTCCGCCTCTCGCCTTCTCCAATCCGCCTTGTTTTTTAATTGTTCGGGGCAATATTGGGTTTATGATTGCCCTCGGAATCGAATCGACTGCCCACACTCTGGGAATCGGGATTTTCGATGACGAGCGGATGCTCTCGAATGAGAAAAAGATGTACGTGCCGAAATTCACAGGAATACATCCCAGAAAAGCTGCTGAACAACACGCCAATGAATTCGGGGGCTTGTTGAAGGCGGCGATTGGGAAAGCCGGCATAAAGCCCTCTGAAATTGATTTGGTTGGATTTGCCCAGGGGCCGGGGCTCGGTGCGTGCCTGAAAGTCGGGGTTGTGGGAGCGAAGTCGCTCGCTCTCTTGCTTGAGAAACCAATTCTTGGAGTTAACCACTGCATTGCGCACATAGAAATCTCGAAACTCTACACGAAAACAACAGACCCCCTCGTCGTTTATGTGAGCGGAGGGAACACTCAAATCATCATTAAGGGAAAGGACAGGAGATATCGGGTTTTGGGCGAGACTCTCGACATCGGACTCGGGAATCTAATAGATGTTTTCGGGAGGGATATGGGACTTGAGCGGGCGCACGGTGGAGTGATTGAGAAGATGGCGCTCGGGGGAAAATATGTCGAATTGCCTTATGTGGTGAAGGGAATGGACCTTTCGTTTACGGGTTTGCAGACTGAGGCGAGAAAGAAGCTCAATGGGCATTCGCAGCAGGACATGTGCTATTCGCTCCAGGAAACCGCGTTCTCGATGATGACCGAGGCTACTGAACGGGCCCTTGCCCTGACTAGGAAGCGGGAACTAATCCTCTGCGGCGGGGTTGCACAGAACAAGAGGCTGCAGGAGATGCTTGCTCTGATGGGCGCTGAGCACGGGGCGAGATTTGGGGTTGCCCCGAATGAGTTCAACGCCGATAACGGCGGGATGATTGCTTACACTGCGCTGTATCTTTACAAGCTCGGGCACAGGATGAAAATGAGCGAGGCGAAGGCGATTCAGAAGTTCAGGACAGACCAGGTCGAGGTTTAAATAGGGGTTTGGACATAATATTGATTGGTGGAATTTTGAATCGCAGCCGAATGCCCGCACCTTCAGAGGGACCTAAAACTCTAACTCTTCGCAGGGGACCTGAAATCGTGGGCTTCCCAACGTACATACCCGGACCAATCTATTTTAGCGGAAAAAACGCCGTTAGGTATGAAACTGGGGGGAGAATGGTCGTCCTTGGGGAAGTTATCGCAAGAGGGCCTCCTTCGAAAAGAGGAGAATTTGAGGGGAGGCAAAAGGCAAACCCCTCGGAGTTGTCGATAGGACGTTTTTATGGCGCACCAACTGGAGCCATAAAGGCTACGCGGCCTGGCCGCATGGAAGAGGATTTGGGCCCTGTTACCGAGCTTGTTTTAGTAAAGATGAGCGGACCGCCTCCTGCACCGAAATTAATGGCTCAACTCGATGACGTAACCCGACCAATGGAAATTGCAAAGAAAACCGATGTGAGGGCAGCCCCGGCTACTCTCATGGCAAATATTATTGGGGCCATGGAAATCATCGATTCTCTTAATATTGGGTTGGGGGGAAATGGCAGGCTCGGGTATCAGGATTACTTTTCGCACGCGAGCGTGGCAAAGAACGCGTATGATGTGATTATCACTTGGGCTTACATAGACGAGAGAAGCGGACGAACACCAGAGGTCGGAAGGGAGGAGATGAAAACCCTGAAGCTCGTAGACATGAAGCTCAGGGGAGCAATGGTGTTAGAGGCAGTGGAGCGGATTTATGGAGGAATCATTCCGTCGGATTCAAAACTGCTGGCTCCGATTCGCGACAATTTCAAGATTCTTTGGGAAACGGAAAATCTTGCCACTGCAAGCGCGGCCATTCAGAAGATTGAGGCTGCTTTCAGGAAAATCGATAGTACTGTCACGCCTCCTGGGAGCATAGCCGGATTGGAAGTCGGGCCAGGGCTGATTATAGAGAGGGCCAGAAGGCTGCTTGGGGAGCCGCCTAAATGAAGAGCTAGTTGTGTGCAAAGCCCTTGAACACACAGTTTTTATATGGGAAACGGTAAACCCCACTCATGAACGACGACTATTTCATCATCGACGTTGAAACCTGCCCGCTTGAGCTTAAGGGCTATTTTGAGTTGCCGGAGGATGAGAAAAAAAAGTTCATGAACCCGATTGATTCGAGAATAGTCGCACTTGGAATCAGGCACAACGGGAAGAACAGGATATTCATGAATGAGGATGAAAAAAGGATGCTGGAGGACTTCTGGGCTGAGTGGAAATCAGTTCAGAAAAGCGAGAAAGCCGTTTCCGTGGTCGGGTTCAACATAATCGATTTCGACCTGCCGTTCATAACTACGAGAAGTTTCATCCACAACGTCGTCATATCCCCGTTCCTGCTGAAGCAGGTGATAGACCTGAGGCAAAAGCTCTCGGCGTATAAGTTCGGGAGGGTTCGCGGGAAGCTGAAAGAGCTTGCCTCGCTGATTGGGCTTTCCATCCTCGAGGAAGGCGGGGACCACGTTGCCAAATGGTACTCGGAAAAGAAATTTGACAGGATAAGGGAATATCTTGGAAGGGACTTGGAAATAACTGATGAGATATACAAGCGGGCGAGAAGCACAAAAGTCCTATATATCGACAGGTGGTAGATTTCTCGAATTATTGTGCAACCGTCCGAGTTTATGTGCAGGCCCTAATTTATGTGCAAAGCCCCCTCGCCCAGAAACTTTAAATACAGGTTTACTGAAATGGTAGATTATGGGCGACCAAGAGAAAGATGAAACGCTGCTTGAGAGCGAGAACGAGGGAAGCGAAGAGGTGCAAATGGGCGATACCCCGAGGAAAGGGATTGCCTCGAGAGGAGTCCCTTCTTCCGAAACTCTTTACCTTCCA
>JAKAKT010000033.1 GCA_021813385.1 Microcaldota archaeon | reverse complement strand
CGGTGGGCGCCGTATCATGAATCTTCTCACTCTATTGGCTTATACCCGCATTGGCAACGCTTTTTCCGCTGAGGCTTTTTGCTCGCTCGCTCGGGGCTACGTTTACCGCGCATGCAATCGGGGGAGTAGTTTGGCTGTATCTGCTTCCAACGACCCCCGCTTTCTGGGTTGCTCTTATTCCGATAGTCGCATTCGAGAGGCTGATGTTCGCCTCGGGGATAAGCGTTTCTTATGTGGCGTTCAACACTCTCCTCGCTCGGGTGGAGTTTATAGTTAAGTCCGGGGTTGTCGCAATAGACGGGCGCTATGTGTTGTTTTCCCCCCACACGTGAGAATCGGGAGTGCCAGAAATGTATAAGGCGAAACTGGTTAGGGCTTCTTCCCGTCCAACTATTGAGCTCGAGATAGGGTCAATCGGAGTTTCAAGGGCGTGCGTCCTCATAATGCGGGACAAAGCGATTTTCAGGGTTGTTCGGCTCCATGGTGTTCGCAACGCAGTGGCAAACATCATCAAGCAGGAAATGCTGTCCCTCGGCGCAGATGCCACCGTATCGATGTGGACGGTCGACTGCTCCCGCCCAAGAACAGATGTCCTGCTCATGGGAACACTGAAGCACTATCGAATGCTGATTGCAAAGATGCGGATTCAGGCAGCATCTCTTCCCTCAAAAAAGAAAATAGAGTATTGCGCAGTAGCCGAAGAGCTCCTTGTACTCCTGAAGAACGACCTCTGCGATTGAACAACATAAAGGAGAGATAATCACTATGGCAGTCAAGAAAGTGCTTCAGTTCGGAGACCCCCGCCTGCGTGCAAAATGCTCCAGGGCAAGCTTCGGCTCGGGCTCAAACCGGAGGATAATGCTAGATTTGAGGGACACACTCCTAAATCTCCAAAAAATTCACGGGAAAGGGGGCGGGCTCGCTGCACCGCAGCTCGGTTGTCTGGAACGAATAATTTTCGTAAGCGCAAAAGGACGCTCGTTCTACATTTTCAACCCAAGAATAACCGAGAAGAGCAAGAGGATGTTCAATGTTTGGGACTTCTGCTTCAGCAACAACGCCTCCTTTTTGGCCAGGATAAGCCGGCATTACAGAGTAACCGTGGAGTTCCAAGATGAGAACGGAGAAAACCAGCGCGAAACGTTCAGCGGATATTTCTCCGAGCTGTTCCAGCACGAAATCGACCACCTGAACGGCGTCCTTTTCATTGACCATATCCGGGACCCGAGTTCAATAGTGATGATGGAGGAATGGGACAGGCAGCTCAAACACAAGCAACACTGACACTCCCTAGTTAATTATTTAAATCACCGTTTCCCAATCTACTTGGCGATGGGATAGGTCGGGTGGCCAGGGGTCACTTGTAACCGCAAACCCCCTTCAGGCGGGACCGAACAGTTGGAAGAGGTGCCAATAATCCGCATCGGCCCCAAGTCACGACGCTTGAAACTCTGCCTCGTGGGACGGGTCTTTGTATAAACCGGGTCAGGCCGGAAGGAGCAGCCCTAAGTGCAATCCAGTGTGGGCCATCAATGGCCACTTGGGCAAAAAACCCCGTGCTCTTCGAGAAACAGGGCGTAGTACGGATTTGGGATCACCGTGCTGATGTTTGGCTTCGATTCCGAAAGCGCCCATTGCCATCTTTGTCGTCCGCAAATAATATTGCGGCCGACATCTAGCAAACAGCTTAAACGGACAGTGCCCTGGAAGGGCATTAACATGCTGTTTGCCATTTATGCTGGGATCGCCTAGTCCGGTAGGGCGGTAGCCTGCTAACCGAACCGCGGAGGGGGACACCCCCTCCCCAGTTTCAGGGTCCTCCTGACCCTCCCCCACGTGGGAGAATCATGAGGCCGAACAGTTGGCAGACAGCTATTGGGTCTACGACCCTCGAGGGTTCAAACATCCTTCCCCTTTCTTTTGGAAAAGAAAGGGTCTGGAGCAACCCCAAAGAAAACCGACTCGAGAAGAAAACTCGATGCTCGGACTTTGGGAAAGAAAATCCCTCTCCCGGCGCTTTCCTTTTTTACAGACTCCCTACCCTTTGGGAGTTGCAACAAAGGGGCAACGCCTTTGAGAACACCTACTCCTTCGTTAAAAAGCGCAGTTTGCACGCATCTTGCGACAAATTTTCTTAGTGGCTGATATTTAAAAAACCTATCGCAGTGGCTTTCCACTGAACGAAAGACAGTTCATTTCCGCGGAAAATTCTTAGTTTGAGGCTTAACTATTTATTTCTTTGCTTCCATATCCGAACCAGTGGGAGCGTGGAAAAACTATTTGGAAAAGAAAGGGAGCCGAATTCGATAATCAAGCGAGAGGAGGCCTTGCTCCCTGACTACGCACCCGCAGAAGTTCTTCACAGAAAATCTGAGTTGGAAGAAATCGCAGAAGCAATCAAGCCGCTTGCGGAAAGAAAACTCTCAACCAACCTTTTCGTTCACGGTCTGTCAGGTGCCGGCAAGACAACTGGTGTCCGCCACGTTCTCAAAGAGTTCTCGGAGTTTTCCTCTAAAGTGATCTCGGTCTATGTCAATTGCTGGGAATTCTCCACACGGATGGGCGTCTATTCCTGCATCGTTCGGACCCTCCAAGAACCACTCCCAAGAAGAGGTCTCGCAGTGGACGAGGCGTTCGACAGAATTCTGGAAAGGATGGAGAAGGACAAGCTGGCAATTCTTTTGGTACTGGACGAGCTGGACGGATTGATTTTCAGGCATGAAGACGAGCTTCTTTACTCCCTGGCCCGGGCTAATGAACGAAAAAGCGTAGTTTTCGGCATCATTGGCATTTCTTGCGACCCTTACTTGCTTAGGAGACTCGACAATCGGGTTTCGTCTTCTATGCGCTTCTCCCAGCTCCAGTTCAAACAATACTCAACTGAACAGCTGACTGAGATTCTAGCCGAACGCGCAAAGATAGCCTTTTTCCCTGGCACCTGGGACAAGAAAGTGCTGAACTCTTGTGCGGAATACGGGGCATCAAACCAGGGGAACGCAAGGCTAGCGCTGGAAGTTCTGTGGAAGTCCGCGCATCACGCAGAAAATCGGAACAGTAGTCAAATTCAGCAAGAGGACGTTACCACGGTCCTGAAAAAGGCAACCCTGAGGGGAAAGAGGAAAAGCCCCTTCCCGCTGGACTCGTTCGAACTGAAGAACCTTAAACTCTCGGAAGAGGAGGAGCTTCTTGTTGAGCTTCTGAAAGGCGGGGAAAAACTATCCTCCGACCTTTACGATGCATTTATTGCGAAGAAAGCCAGAACTAAAAGGCAGATTCGCAACTACATTGACATTCTTGAGGCAAAGGGACTGATTGAGATAACTGAATCCGAGAGCCAGGGCGATGTCGCTCTCAAGCCAAGACTTATCAAGCTGAAAAAGGTGGTATGATGGAATTCGTAACCAGAAGCAATGTGAAAGCATTCCTAAAACAGAACAAGAAAAGGATAGCATCTGCAACCTACGGAGCAGTGAACCTGAAAGTTGAGGCCGTGCTGAAAGCGGCCTGTGAAAGAGCAGGGAAAAATGGGCGCAGCACGGTCATGCCGCAGGATTTGTAACCTTAGATGCGCTCTCTTACCGTGTATCGCGATTCTGGCTTTCCTCTTGTTTTAACTACCTTTTTTGTTTTCCTTCTAGGTTTTCCAAACTTCATTTTAACACCCCTCTAGAACTCCCATCAACATTTATATTAAGATTTCGCAGCTGTGAAACGCCCCTAAAAAGCTGCGATATTCTGGGTGAATGCTGCGATAGCTGCGACAGCCCTCGTCGAAGGGTAAATCGCAGCTTTTTCTCGGGAAATCTTGGGATTCAGGGCTTAATTCGCTTGTTTTGCCGCAGCTTTCAGTACAGGAATATTATTCATTTACTGGCTATCAGCAAGAGACTTGATTGTCTCCACCAACTCAAACCGCGTTATCACTTTCCCATACTGCGTGTACTTATCCCTAATCAGCTTGTCCGTAACCAGTATGACCAGATCATTCTTGTAGGCTTTCCTGACCTCCTCAAACTTTTTGTCTGCCTGTTCTTTCCAGCGCGCCACACTGCCGGTTTCTATCTCAAAGGCAAGTCGCTTGTTCCCATTCCTCACAATAACGTCCGGCCCCACGCTCATGTCCATCTCCCACTCAAGCCCCTGTTTCTTCGCCTCCATCGCCACCAGCTTGCACAGGAACGCGTGCTCCGCGCTCTCATTGCTGCTCTTCTTTACGTAGAACCGTGTTGGCCCTCCCTTTCCATAAGCGCTCGTTCTCAACTCTTCGTACCCAAGCGCAACCAGCTCCTTCCTCTGCTCCTCGCTGAATCTCTTATCGACGACCAGCCCCTCAAACCATTCAAACTCTTTATACCAATCCTGCCGGGGCTTCTCGGAAACCCTCTTCTTCGGCTCCTCCTTTGTTTTCTCCATCTCCCCTTTCTCCGACGGGTTGGTGGTAATCAGGTCATGTATTTTCGGAGGCGCAGCGGTGAAGAACTTGTGCCTTCTCCCCTCGCTAATCAACAGCCCATAACCCCTCCTGCATCTCAACAGATAATCCTTCTCAGTGGCGTTCAGCTTCACGCACCTGTCAATCTCCTCGATGCTGCTCGCATTCTGCCTCATCAGTATCTTCGTTGAAGCCATGTTCAGAATCGACCTTCCAGTCTCGCTTCTCGTCAAGTCATCAATCTCCTGCGTAATGAACCCGACCGAAGCATTGTATTTCCGGGAGGTCTTCACGAACTCCAAAAGGTAGTTCTCCGCCTCCTTGCTCCTCAAGAGCGCCCATCCCTCGTCTATCAGCAGGATTTTCGGCTCGAAGTCCTTCTTTATCTCCTTTGCGAGAAAGTCCATCACAGTGAACATCATCAGGGGCTTCACCGGGCCGGGCAATCGGCTCAAGTCGAAGTTCAGCACTCGCGACTCCAAGTTGATTTTGGTTTGCCTGTCCAGAAACCCGAAGAACCCCCCTTTCCGGTACATTCCTACCCTGTTTATCAGCACTTCCAGGCTCCTCTTCGCATCCCTCGCCTCCTTATCCCCTTTTCTCCTATATCTCGCGAGCATGTCCTGCAGGACCCCGTATACATGCGTGAAAGTTGGCGGCTCGTTCTCCCAAGTTTCCTTCTTCTCGGCAAAAATTCCTGCCCTCTCGTAAGCGAGCGGCAAAGCTTCATTCAGCACCCCCTTCTGGCTCTGCGTTAGCCCTCCGACTATTATATCGAACGCTGAGAGCAAGTCCAGAAGCTTCTCCCCAAAGTCCTTCCCCACCAAATCGAAAACATTTATGATGAACTCCGAGTCTCTTGAGAGTTCGATATTGTCCCCTCCAAGGCTCTTCGCCAAAGCCGAATATTCCGCGTTCGGGTCGAGAATGTAGATTCTCGGCTTTTCCACTAGCATCGCCTGGAGCGTAAGATATTTCGCCGTGTAGCTCTTTCCCGAACCGGAAGTCCCAATTATGAAGAAATGTTTGTTGGCCAACGCTTCCAGGTAGAGAAAGATCGGGGTTTTCGTGTCCTCCTCGTGCGCGAACAGGATTCCCTTCTTTTCAGACGAACCTGTTGATAAAAACGGGAAAGTCGCGCTCAAGGTGCTGGTCGGGAAATCCCTCTCGGCTTTCAGTCTATCTAAGACGAGCGGGAGCGTTGAAACGGTCGCTTCGAGAACCCGGAACTTCACTCTCTCCGGGACTATGAGCATCGAATTCAGGTGAGACTTGCACTTTTCCAATAGAGTTTCCAATTCTTTCTTGGTCTTGGCTTTGTGGCTGATGTAAAGCGAGACGCGGAACAGTTTTTCTTCTCCTTTGTACAACGCGTCGTGCAGTCTCCTCGTGTCCGCGAGTTTGATTTCCAATGACGGATTCGGGGTCCCTTTGGAAGTGCTCTGGACTAAGTCTGAAGTCTGTCGGATGATTTGATTATGCAGGAAGACTAACGTTTCCGCTATGGTTGAGGGCTTAATGTGGATTGAGATGTCATACCCTTCGTTTCTGCACAAGAACGGCTGCAGCCACCCGTCCTCCACTTTTCTCGGATATCCGACTGCCTTGATAACCGCCTTAAGCTCCTTGTCAAACAAGACGAAATCCGGCTTCAATTCCACCGTGTCTTCCGCTCCGTAATCCCTTAAGAAGGGCCACAGCTCCGCGTTTTCCAATCTCCTGCTGCTAATCCCGCAATCGGCCAATCTCTCTTGGGCTATTTCCGTTCTTTCCTTAAGCTTGGAAACACCTTCTTCGAAATCATTTGTCTTGTGGTATGAGATGATGAGGTAATACTCGCGCTCCTTCACCTCGTTCTGCTCTATGAACCGGTTCTCGTGCTCCTTTGCCTCTTCGTAGATGCCTTTTTCCGTTTCCCCCTGAACTTCTTCGTCCCTGGAAGCAAAATACTCTTCCAAGTCCACTTTTACGGTTTTGACTAGAATCTGAACCGGATAAGTCAAATGGTTCAGGAACTCGCGGTAATTGGCTATTAGCGATTTCTTCTTATCCTCGTCCATCAGCATCAGGTTTACCGGAATGACTTTCAGGACCGAGCGGAGCTCCCCGTTGGCAAGAACTATGCAGTCTTTTTCTGAAGTTTGGAGCGGAAGGAGGGCTTGGGACAGCTTTTCCTTCTTCTTGGCTAGGTTTAGGCTCCTTAGATAAGCTATCCTTTCCAGTAATTTGTCTTCTAAATTGAGGAAAACGACCGCTATCCCCAGAGCTATGAAGATTGAGGGAACGATAAACTTCGAATCTCCCTGAAAAGGCAGGTTGTAAGAGAGAAAGGCTAGGATTCCGGCCCCCAGAGCATAGATTAGCTGCTTGGAATCCAAATTGAAGATGATTTTCTCCCGATACCTGACCTTGTCTGGAATGTCGTAGGCCATGCGTCAGTCTTCGGGATTTAGTGGATAAGTAGTTTGATGCTGAATGAGGCACTATCGTACACCGGTGCTGTATTCATGTCCTGTTTTTGAGGCGATCTCTGAGCGCTTCGTTCTCATTTTGGAGTTTCCGATATTCGTAATTCAGAAGTTTAAGTTCGGTTTCATACTCTTCCACTCTATCGGTTAGGGAATCGATCATCCGGCCCATCATGAGCATAAGCCATGATTTTGAGGTAACGAGAGAGTGGTCGGGCCCATACTTTTGCAAATTGTCCACAAGAAAAGTCTCGTATTGGTCTAACATCCGTTTCATCTCATAGTCTTTTCCCATAACTACCCCTGATGAAATGGAATAATGCATTTTAAGTAATGCTCTACTTCAAGTCTTATGCCTTTGGGCATTGGGGGTGGACAAATGGATGTTTCTGATGAGTTACTTGCAAAGTGGAGCAAGTTTAGCGAGAAACAAATTGCCGATGCAGGTCCGGAGATTCTCGTGTACTATCAGAGACGGATTAAACCTCTCCTAGAAAGAAAGACTACTGAGACAACCCAAACGATTGTTCCACAACAAGACGTGAGGGCAGTCCGAAAACCGTCTAACCATCTAAATCGAGAGGACATTGCTCCTAATCGACTGAGAAGTAAATGCGCGTTTGTTGGATTTCGAGTGCGCAATGGCGAAGATGAAGAGTTGAAAAAATTAGCCGCGGAGCAGAAAATTTCCTTGTCCGAGCTCTTAAGGCAACGGACAATGGCAAAATCGAGATTAGATTTGAAATATCATGTCCCTCCAAGATCATTAATGGAATACGATCCTGCTCCTAGGCGATGCATGGTTCGATTCCGGGTAAGTCCAAAAGAGATGCTATTTTATCAACAGGAAATCGAAAAAAGAGGTTTTGCTTCCGTGGCGGACTTTTTCAGGGAGGCAGTAAGAAGGATGGTTTACGGTAATTGACAAAACACGCAGCTTTAAGTATCCTTTTTCGCATAATATAGTGTTCGTGTCCTCGACTGTCAAACAGAGAATAGTTCTAGATTCTGATAAGCCGTCAGCTAGGGCAGTAATGGGTGAGAAACCCCACAAGCTGATGTCTCTAAAACAGGCCGGGTTTCCGGTTCCCGGCTTCTTCACCGTAATCTCAGACGGAAGCGGGAAACTAACGGTGGATAAACCACTTGAAACAGCTTTTGGCAGGATACTGGAACCCGAGAAGATTGCGAGAAGTACGCACCCGAAGGAAGGAAACTCGCATTCGTTTTCCGGTATTTTCCTCAGTGTTCCAAAAGTGGTAAGGCTCCAAGACACAGAAGTCGACATGGTAAATTATGCGGACCCGGCTTTAAGCAAAGAATGGCAACTGATGACTGAAGGCGACTCCGGCCCTTTAGACAGAATGCTCGAAGCGAGGACATTTAGCCTGGTGAGGGCATACGAGGCAATTGTCCGTGATGCAAACCCGGATACAGAAAAAACTGTGGGGGACTACTGAAAGTCCATAACATCCCGGGATTCAATCCAAATGATATGAACCTGTTGGTGATGGGCTGGAGGGATGTGAAAGTATTCGGCATGTTCCTGACTTCCGATCAGGCAAGGCCTAATGAAACGGTAATACATTATCAGGACAACACGGCGGATAAAGGCGGATGGATTGTTTACGAAAGAGGGACAAATAGGCTCACGATAACTAATCCGGTTAACTCCCAGCTTGAACAGGTATTGATAGGATTCGGACAGATGGCACACCGAGTCGAAAATCATTTTGGGATGGTCCAGCAGGTGGAGCTTGCATTCACAAACGGAAAAGTGGAGGTTTTTCAATCGCGCGATATGAATTTAGGCGACCCGAGTTCCGTTCCTCGCTTTTCTCATTACAAGACCTTCTCAACGGACTTGAAAGCTGATGGTCTTGGATATTACCATTTGCCCGTATTGGTATTGGACAGATTGGAGAACGTCAATGACTCATTCCGTTTTAGTGATGACGTCGGCCGAGAGAGAGCAATAAGCCTATATAAACGAGAGGTTCAGGAGTTCCTAGCTGCAAACAAGGATTATATACTTTTCATTAAAGACGGTGAGTTGTTTATGGGGCGTGAGCCTGAGCACTATTATGACGAGCTTAACGCAATTGCACGGAACGCCAAGGTTGTTTTTAGGGGAGCAAACCAGAACGCAATCAGGCACACTGACTGGGAAAACGTAGAAACTGGGGGCATAAGCATTTGGATATCCGAGTTTGACCTAATCGGCAGTCAGTTTATCCATAATCATATAGTGGGAAGTACCGCTCGATTTAAGGCGCACCAATATTCTTTTAGCGTGGGAGAACCTAAGGAATCAGAGCCAAACGTCTCTCGTTTACCATGGGAGGAGAACATAGTGCAGACTGGAGACAAAATCCACGTGCTGGCCAATGTCGATGGGACGTTTGTTTGGAAAGACTAATTGAGAACTGGACAGCCATAAGTCGTTCGCTTGCCTCGCGCGGAGAGGGGCGGGAAAGGGATAAAGGCTCTCTCGCTATTCGCTCGCTCGCGTTTAACCCTTTCGCTTTGGCAAGCGCAAGCCCGCCGCCAGTCGAGCTCAGCGCGCTCACTC
>JAKAKT010000027.1 GCA_021813385.1 Microcaldota archaeon | reverse complement strand
CATATGGACTACGACGCCCATTGCGCGCTTGCGAAGAAGAGCGAGCGGGCAGTCCAAACGAGTTTGTCGTCGTTTTCAGGTTGAGTTACGTGGACGCTCCGCCCTTCAGGGCGGAGAGAGTTCACATAACAAAAAGTTTATTTATTTCGACGCATATCTCGTAAACCCAGTTTATTGGCCGACGTTTCAACTTAATGTTCTGAAAGGCAATAGGAAATATCGAGTTTATACCGAAAGGACTCCCTATTTCGTGTTTCAATATTAACCCAGTTCTACTCCGTTGGCTCTCACTTCCGAATCCTTTTCAGTCTCATTTTTTACGGTTTTCACAAGCTTGAACGTGTAGTCGATGCCTTCGACGTGCTCCTGTTCGACTCTCTCGGTGTAACCGCGCTTCTTTCCTCTTGTTCGGAGAAAGAAAATAATCGCCCTGACGTTCCCTTGACCGATGAGCGAGAATAATTTTCCCTCCGCGAAGTCGAGCATTTTTTCTTCGAGTATATCGACCTCTTCGGCGAATACCGGGTCTTCCTTGAGCCAACGATAATAGGTCTCCCTGCTGATTTCGCTCTTGTAGACCGCCGTCGAGACGAGCCCATTCGCTTCCTTAAGAGCCTTGAGCATTCGGGCCTTTTTTAGGCGAGTTCGTGTCTGCTCCCTCCTTAAGGGCCTTACCATGTCACTTTTTGTCATTTTTTAACTCCGGGCGCTTTCCCGCGAATTCGAATACGTTGCAAGTCTCAAGACGTTTTCCAACTCCGAAACCCGACATTTGAGATTCTCGACCTCTGAAACAACGACCAGAAACTGGTCCGTGTTTTTGAGAAATTCAGACACGATACGAGCATCGTTCAATCCATGTTGTGGGTGTATGGTTTCCAACTCCGGAACTCCGTGCGAATGGTCAATTTGCAGCCGCTCGCCTTCAAATCCAGTTTTTAATCTCTCGCATATTTTTGCGATTTCCTCACCTTGAAATGCAAAATGTCCTTTTTCTAAAGAGCATGTCTTAAGCGGCTCACCCAAAACAAGCCCGGGATACTCCTGTTCAAGGAAGTCTTTTATCTCAAGAGCCTTCGCAACAGCTTTAGAGAAAGCGATATCGGGTGTCGCGCCATACTGGTCAAACAGGTAGATGGTGACATTCCGTTGGCTGAACATCATGTTCGCGTCTCGCAACCGCTTCCTATACGCTCGCCAGTTATTCGGGTAAGACATTATCCAATTGCTCTTTTCAAGGTCCTGTTCCAGGCTCGCTGGTTTTCGGGTAATACTGCATTTGAAAACCAGGTTGTGTGCGCGTATTTGATTCGGTTTTAAGTCATACCCTGCGAGAATTTCCGAAACGAGATTCTCTGCCCGTTTGGTTAGTCGGTGTTGGCTGAAGACATCCTTGAACTCACGCTCGGCCCATCCACTATCCCGTAGGTTTTTGAGGTGCTCGGACACGGTTGACCGGGATAGCCCCATCTTTCGGGTTATCTCATCGTCGTTTAATTCCGACTTTATCAACATGAGAATCTGGATATGGTGGCGACGAAGGGTCTTTTCGGTTATTAGCAATTTTCGGTTTTTCTTTCGGTTTTGAATGCTGGTATCTGCGATTTTGTTGCCATCGATGGGAGTAGACCGAACGAGACTGTCGGAAAATCGAGAGGATTGGTTAACGGGGCTTTTATGGATTCCGAGGACTTGTTTTTCTTCTGTTATATGCTCTAAACGTCTCGCCAGTCCAGAGTCTTTTACGTTAGCGGAGGTGGGCGGAACGGACCGGGTCATCACTGTGCCGCCTCCGTTAACTTAACGTCCGTTTTGTTATCGGGTATGGTCTCGGGGGGCGCGGGGGCCGGGTTTACAGCGGGGGTATTGTTAATGCGCTTCAGGGCCTTGCATATCGCGGCCTTCGAGACTCCGAACTCCTTGGCTATCGTGCTGTAGGGGTTTCCGGCCCGGCTCATGGCGAGTGCCTTTTCCTTGTCGATGCGGGGCGGGCGACCGAGTCTTTTGCCTTGTTTTCTCGCCCGGGCGAGGCCGAGCTGTGTGCGTTCCTTGATTCTGTCCCGTTCGAAGTTTGCCATGGCGGCGACTATGTTCGCGTATAGCCTGCCTGCCGCGGTCGATAAGTCGAGGCCTTCCTTTAGCGAGATTAGCTTCTTTTCACCCCGGCTGAACTCTTCGAGTTCGAGTATCAACTCCGACATCGTGCGGCCCCACCGGTCGAGCGACCAGAAGGCGACTCCGTCTATCTCCCCGAGCCGGAGTTTGCGCAGTAGGAGTTCTTTCTGCGGGCGGGTATCGCGGGACGAGCTTTCGTCAACGAACTCTCCTATTACCTCGGCGTTCGTGTTTTTTGCCCATTCCCTCAACGCGATTAGCTGGTTTTCCGGGGTCTGGTCGAGTGCTTTCGAGACCCGGGCGTATATGGCGACTCTCATTTTCTCCCTCCTTGCGGTCTTGGTCGTTTTTGAGTCGCGCCCTTAACATTTCCGGCGTTATTCCGGCCGGAGCACTCATTTTTTCTCCATCTTTCTCAGCGGCGCTCTTCATTCCTTCCTTTTTTCTGCGAGATTGAAAATCGAGAGCGCAATCGAATTCGTTCTCGAAAGTTCCCCGTTCAATTCGGCCAGCACCCTCTTTTTTATTTCAAGATATCTTTCTCTGGGGAGTTCGACGTTTGCAATCGCGTTTTTCAGGTTTTTTACATTGAAGCAGAACATCGAGTCATGCACGTTCTCGCAGTTGTGGCAGAAGAAGCAGTCAGAACATCCGCGTGAGGAGTCCACTTCAAAGCATCTCTGCAATTTCGCAGAATGGTAGCAGTTTATGCAGAATGTCGAATCCCTAACTTCGTTTCCCCCAAACATATACTCAGAATCGCGGGGCCAATAACAGTAGGCGCAATATTTCGAGTTTATGTCCACCATCGCCCTGTAGCAGTTGCTCGAATCAAAGTTCCAGACGGATTCGATGATGTTCCTTAATTTTCCCGAGTCCCACTGCGAGCTGAAAAAAGCGATTCGCGATATTGCCTCTGGGACGTTTGACAGGGCCAAACTTTCGACTTCTTTTTCGCTCATGCGCAATTTTTCTCCGAGAGCAAAAGCTTCCGCCTGCGTTACTAGCCTATGCGTCGGGCAAATGTCAGTGCATTTATAAAAAGCCAAAAGCGGCCTGTCACTTGCGCTTGAGCTGCTTTTCTCCAACCTGCCGGCATATTGGCCGAGCCATTTTCCGAATTTGTCGATATTTCCATATGGTTTTTCGAAAACCAGCTTAGTTGTGGCCGAAAACGCATCTTCGATCGCATTCCTGTCTGGCTTTTCCTCTCCGTTATCCCCGGAACCTTTGACAATTGCCCAAATCTCCTTCTTGTTCTGAACGGGCGTGCCCCCAAGCTCAAGAAGAGACGGCAATCTCTTCTTCTTTTTTAGCTCTTCCCTTATCTCCCCCAGGAGCTTGGTTTTTATCTTCAGATATTTGTCGGGCGGCAGGGGAAGGTTCCCTATGCAGTTGCGGCCAGAGCGCAGGTTGAAACAAAACATGGCATTCTGGCAGTTTGCAAGCCCATGCGAGAAATAGACATCCGTTGAATATTCGATTTTTGAACTCTCGAAGCACCTGGAGGAGTACATGAGCTCAAAAACCCGGATGGAATAAGTAGTTGCGCCAAATCCATTAGAACCGAAAACACATTCCGAAGCAGTGGTTTCGGTCCCATAAGCTATATACTTGCATTTTGCCATCCGTTCGCTTTCATATGCATAAAAGCTATCGATAACCCCGGTGCTTTTTTCCACAAATTTTGAAGTGCCAAGGACGATGTTGCCCGTGTACTGGATTTTTTCCCCAAGCGCCCCAATAATCGAGTCGATGTCTTTGATTTCGTTTATGGACAGCGGCCCGTTGTCCTTCATGAAATTGACTTCATCAAACGAAAGGAACCTTGCCGTCGTGCTATAGTGGGGCAATGCAAGAACAACTTCCTTTCCAGACTTGCTTTTCCTGACGGCCTTGGGACTAAATATCTTCGAGAGCCAGTCCTCATAGTCCCTAAGGTCGCCAACTTCGTCTCCAAGGAGAACTTTGCAGGTGCTTTTCCAGCGCCTGTTCAACTCTTCGTATACTGCCGAATCGGGCACGTCATCACTCCGGTTTTAAATATGTCCGGAAGGCATTAAAAGTGTTTGAAAACGCGAGCGAATGGCCGAAGTGCACCGGCCGAAGGCTGGCGGCTCGTAGTGCTCGCTTCCCCGCTCCCCGGGAGAACTCAACTTTTTCGACCGTTTCTCGAGAAGGGCATCGGTTTTTTATTATAACCTGCGAAACTGGTTGCATGATTGCGATAATATTCCATGGCGCGTATGGGGCTCCGCACGAGCATTGGGTCCCCTGGCTGAAAAAGGAGCTCGAGAAAAGAGGATGGCAGGTTTTCACCCCGAAATTCCCTACTCCTGAAGGCCAGAACCTGAAGAACTGGCTAAAGGTCTTCGAGGAATTCGAGCAATATCTTGGGCCAGAAACGATACTTATAGGGCACTCTCTAGCCCCGGCTTTCATCCTCACCGTTCTTGAGAAATCCAAAAAACCAGCCCTCGCGTCCTTCCTCATTGCTGGTTTCACTGGCAAGATAAACGACCCGAGATTCGATTCGATTAATGAAACATTCGTCGAGCGGAAATTTGCTTGGGAAAAGATAAAGTCGAACTGCCGAAACTTTGTAGTTTTCGCTTCCGATAACGACCCATATGTCCCCGGACAGAAAACGGGCGAACTCGCTGACAGGCTCGATGCCGAGTTCATCCTAGTCAGGGGTGCGGGGCATTTCAACTCGAAAGCAGGCTATTTCAGGTTCCCCCTCCTCTTGGAGAAGATTTTAATCGTCACTTCTCCTTCCTCTCCAATTTCTTGAACAGCTCTTGAAGCGAGCCATACGCCCTGGTAATATCCTTATCCCCAATGACAATCGTCAGTTCCGTGAGTGTTGAGACCATCTCCACTATGTTTATCCCATGCCATGCGAGCTGCCGGGTAACGAGCGAGAAGAACCCCGGGGTCTCGACGAGGGCAGGGGGGAATTTGATGGAAAGGCTCGAGAGCCCCCCGATTTTCCTTATTATCTTCTCCCCCCTAAGTTCGTGCTCGAACTTCTTCCCGTATTTTCTGCTCGCGATGATTGTGACCTCGTGGTTCCCCTGAATCACGTTCAGAACGTCCCCGCTCTCGAAGTCGACAATCGAATAGAGCCCCCTTATCCCTTCGAAGGATTTCGGGGATTTCACCATCGTCATCTCCATCACGTCGGACCTGATGCTCATTTCGACTTCGCCGAACTTCTCTGGGTTGAGGGGCTTCCCGCTGCCGCCCTGCAGCCTTTCCGAGAGCCTTGTGAGCGCCATCACAACCGCCCCGTGGTTCACCTCTTTCCCAAGCTCCTGCTCCACCTCGGGCTTTATGTACTCGGCGAGCTTCGCGAAGCTGACAATGTCCCTCTCGATAGCATCCTCGAGATGCGGCTGGTCCTTCACGACCTTTTCGACAATATGCGAGACGGTCACCATAACACCACCTCTTTATTTTGTTATTATAATAACTTAAAGTTTATATATATACTGAGTGTTAAATAGCTGAGTGATTCCCATGATTCTAAGACAAATGCCAACTGCAGCGAGAGAGCAGAGCGGGCGACCGACCAGCATAGGCGGAGCCTGGCCCCCGCTTTTCGAACCGCACAACCGCCGGGTGAAGGGCATCTACACAAGGAGCGTAATAAGCGGCAACGAGGAGCTCACTTACGTGCTCCAAAGGGCCCGTGGGGCAATGGCGGAGACAGGCGCCACCAGAGGAACTGTTCGCGTTTTCGTTTCTCCGCGCGTCGACGTGGGGACAGAGGGTATAGCCAACCTCATGCGCCGGGAAGCGGCAATACCGACACACCACGTATTCCCGGAGAGCACTCTCGTCTATTTCGGGTACAACCTCCCTGGACGGAGTTCCGCCAAGAGAACCTTACAGCAGGAGACTCGGTTCGTGGCTCAGACGCATGGTTCAACAAGCAGGAAGAAAGCCGATAAAAGGCTTAGCGACAAAGGACTGGAAATCGAGAGCCTGAGGAATCCCAGCCAAGCCGACATCGCCAGAATCCAGAAGATATACCAGGAAGCATTCCCCACATACATCTTCGGGTTCACTGCCGAAAGCTTAAGAAGGCTCCTGGGCGATGGCAACCTCGTGATAGTGGGCCGTTCCCCTGCGCCCGAGCGGGAGATTGTGTCAATCCTAGTTGCCGAGCCGCTGAGACTGAATCTCGAGGGAACGCAAGTGACATTTTACGAGCTTAGCCCATACGCCACGGACTCGGAGTGGAGGGGGAAGGGATTGATGACCGCCATCCAGATGGAGGCGATACGCCAACTCCGTGGAAAAGAATCTGCAATAATATACGCGGAGGCGAGGGCCCCCTGGACCCCGGCAACAATCGCTTCAATAAGAGCGGGGATGATATGCGCCGGCACTCTCGAGCAGCACTGCGTGTTAAACGGGGTCCGGGACATACGCGCGACCGGGAACTACGAGGACCTGAACGTAATGTTTGCGCCATAATGTTTGAGGTAAATCAGGGACTATTGGAACGTGTATTTATGATTGAAGGACAGTTTGGAGATGTACTGACCAGCTCACTTGGGGAAGCGGTAGCGAGCTATACTATCCCACAGAACGGGAACAGAAAAACAAGGCTCGCCTACATCACCTCTCCCCGCGAGCTTGAGAAAGAGGGGGTTGGTTCTGACGACAGGATAACCCCGACCCTCGAATTCCTGGCCAATCAGATAAAAGCGGGCAACAGGTACGTCTCAGGCATCGAGATAGTTGCAGTTGTAGTTGATGACAACGGGCAGGCGAGCCCGGGCAGCGGGCAGCGCTCTGCGGCTTTCGAATACCTGCGCTCTTTTTGCGAGCAGAACGGCATAGCTTTCCACATAGAGGAATCGAAGCCCTGGAGGAGCATAAAGGGCGACCCAGACGCGAAAGGGGAAGCCAAGAGAGCCTACGAGCAGAGGCTTCTAAATCTCATGAGGAAAAACGGAGTGGATGTCATACTCTCTGATTCATACGTTGTCATGTTCGGGGAAACGATGCTTGATTCGAGAAATGGCTATGGGGGCCTCATGGTCAACATACACCCCGGGATTGTCGGGGAGGTTCCTGGCGTTCATCCGACGCGCGATGCCCTCGTTAGGGCCAGGATGTTCACGAGCGACCCAGACGAAAGGTCGGCGATAAGCGCCCAGCTCCGCGAAACCATGGCCGGGATGATAGAGCTAAGGCAAAATGGGCAGATGGGTTCCCTGAATAACATACTCGGAGAGATGGGCGTTCCATTCACGCTTGGGGATGAGATGGTGGCGATTCCAAGAGTTCCGAACATCTTCCGTGCAACCACCGGCGCATCTCTCCACGTGGTGAATGAGGTCAGGGACAGGGGCAGGCCGATTCTGGTTTCTACTGGCACGCCGATACTGGAGCGCCACACCGAGCAGGGCCTCCGCGTAGACAACTATCCCACAAAGAACAACACTACCCTCAGGGGGCTTGGAATGTTCGCCCGCGAGCAGAGGACTAGGGACTTAATAAGCGAAAACCGGGTGCGGAATAGAAATTTCAGCCGGGAACTACCATTCAGGGCAGAACTTCCGCAACCAACCCAGAGGAGCAATGCTCGGGCACCGGCCCCGAGGCTGTTGCGTTAACAGAGGGGTTTCTCTTGCTCAACGAAGAACAGCTGGCGCTTCTTCGCAAGCTCGTTTCGATAAATTCAGTCTTTCCTAAAGAGGAGAAGATTGCGCGGTTCGTGAGAGGCGAGCTCGAGTCGCACGGCTTCGAAGCCAGTTTGCAGGAGTTTTCAAACGGAAGATTCAACGTAGTGGCCCAGAAAGGGCCGAGGAAGGGCTCGGTTCTCCTTTTCGGCCACCTCGATACTGTTCCCCCCTACAATTACGGGGCCAGGAATCCGTTCAAACTCATTGAAAAAGGGAACAAGCTCAGGGGTCTCGGAGCCTGGGATATGAAAGCAGGCATCGCAATAATCCTCGCGTGCGCGAGAGGATGCAGACCAGGAGCAAAGGGATTGCGGATAGTTCTCACTGGGGACGAGGAGAACATCTCTGAAGGGACTTGGTTCGCGCAGAAGAGAGGCGAGTACAGGAACTGCAGCGTTGCCATAACCACGGAGATACCGGATATCCCGGATTCCAATGGCTTAGGGCGGCCCCCGATTCTCCTCGGAAGGCGCGGAAGATGCGTCTATAAACTCACGGTCAGCGGGATTGGCTCGCACGGGGCAGGGACCGGAGGCGTGAGCGCGATAGACCTGGGAATGAAACTCGCGCAGGCCCTTGAAAAAATCCCGATGCCTTCCGGAAAAATGGGTCCCTGCAGGCTCTTCATAAGGAAATTTTATTCAGAGTCGAGCGCCCTAGCAGTCCCGACTGCGGCGGTTCTGGAGGCGGATGTTCATTATGTCCCGACGCATTCTCCGGAAAGTTTCCTCAAATATCTAAAAAACAAGCTGGGCCACCTAAAATTTCCGAAAGGATGCAGTTGGAAAATAGAAATCCCAAAGAGAAAGACCCCCTATCTGCCTGCTTACGAGACAGGCAGGAATGACCCGCTCGTAAAAGAATTCCTTTTGCTCTACAAGCGGCATCTCGGGGCGCCAGAAGTCTCTTTCGGGCTTACTGTCGCTGACGAGAATGTCCTTTCAGTTGAAGGAATCCCGATATTAACCCTTGGTCCTATTGGGGATGGGGCCCACAGCTCAGGCGAGTGGGTCTTGAAAAAAGATTTCCTCCGTCTATCGGAAAAATTTCCGAAAATTGTCCAGGGAATGCTGGATAATGGAAATTAGCGGGTTATATACTTCCCGACATTCTTCTTCATGTCTATAACTTTCGGCCCTTCCCGCTCCAGGAACAGCAAGTTCCCTTTCGCCCCGAGAACCTCCCCTGAAAGCAGATTGTCGAGAACCGGCTTTTCCTCGAGCTTTGGATAATGCATGGACAAGTCCCGGACCTCCCCGACCTCGATTCCCGGGAACTTCATCTGGGTTATCCTCCCGATTGCGAGCTCGAGGGATTTTTTCGAGATTTCCTTCCCAATCCCGAGTCTCTTGAATTTTTCACTCGTCCTCACGGCATTCCGAAACCCGAACTGGTGCTGGATTAGGGACTCGACTGCCCTCGCCTCGAACCCGTCCCCGGCGCTCGCCACCACGACCCCGAAGTCAGCCCCCTGCTCAATCCACCGCTCGTTTATCCGCTCCTTCTTCGTGACTCCGACCTTCACAAGCTCGCCGAAGCTCGCCAGGTAAATCAGATGCTCCCCCAAAAGGCACTCCGAATGCCCGAACAGGCACTCATCCCCTCTGCAGGATGCGCAGGAAATTTCGAGCTTTCGGCAATGCGGGCACTTGCCCGAATCAGCGACTGCCTCGTCCGGGCAGGGGTAATCCTTGTCGAAACGGGTGTAGCCGATGCAATAGCGGTTGAACGAGAGCTCGAGGGAGATTTTGCCCGAGAG
>JAKAKT010000085.1 GCA_021813385.1 Microcaldota archaeon | reverse complement strand
TATGGTTTTATCTGACTTGCAGAAAAAACATCTCATAAGGCCCCTCCTTGGCCTCCCACTGTTGTCATATGGAAGAACAGGGATGCGGGCCTTTTCTACTTATCACCCGTATTTAGGGACAGAACCTTTGTTAAGGGCGTTGAACAATACTATGATAAACGCCTTTTTTATAGCGAATAATCGTAAATTATCGATTTGAAGAACGAATGCGTCATTCCAATTGTTCAACGCCCTGAACTTTGGGCAAAGCTTAATAAGGGAAGTTTCGGCTATCTAGATTCATGCGCCGCTTTTGCCTCTATTTCCTCGTGGTAATGTTGATGGGAGCGGGGCTCTCTTTTGCTGAACCCGATCTCAATGCTTCAGTAAGGGAAGTTCTGCTCAAACAACTCAGTTTCACAGGGAATTATTCTGTAAGTTTCTTTGGATTGAATGGCGAAAACTACGGTTTAGTTACGTATTCCTTCGCAGTAACTAATGGGACAGGGACAAACAGCACAAATTTCACCAAAACAGAAGAGATTTTTGCTTTAAATGTGACGGCAGAAGGCGTGAGGCTAATAGTCAATGAAACCGAACTCGACTCAATTCTTCGGGCAAGGAACCTCTGGCTTTTGACTGACCTACTCCAAGAGATTCGCGGAGACGTGTTGGTATTCAACCAGAGCAGGGAACTCGAGGCAAGATGCAAAACGAGCTTGGGGCTTGACAGGGCGCTTTGCTGGGACGCAGATTCGTGCCTTTACCGCTCCTGCGTCTATTCACAGGCTGTGTGTCTGCCTTTTGCACAGGGGAACGGCAAGCCTTTCCTTGAGGCGATGGCCTCGTTCTCAAAAGCAACTGTCGAAATGGATATGGGTCTTGGCGAACTCATGAAAACCCTTGACTTGTTCATGGAAAAGAAATCAGACGTGCTCCCGAAGGACTCGGTAATCCCGAATATCGAGGCTCAAGTCGCCCTGATAGGGAACAACGCCCTGTTCAAAGCGTATTCTACAACCACCAATGGGTTTGAATTCTGCTCGCCTATTCCATATAGGAGTGACGCGCTGACAAGCGCCAAATCAAAACTTGCGCAGCTGAAGGCGAAACTGTCGTCTGATGCAGCAATAAATTATACGCGGGGCAGGATAATGTTTGAGACGCTGAGCCGGATAACGGCCATCGAGATTGCGAATAACGCGAGTCGGACATTATTAAACGAGATAAAAGCGAATGCAACCGCAGAAGTGACTTCTACTTACATGACAATAGGAAATGCTTCTAGGATAATAACTGGGGAGACCATGGATGAGCGAGCGAGTTACCTAAACCAGACCCTCGGGAGGATACTTAAAATGGACAACGTATCCGCCGCCAGGGCCGAATATCTTGCATTGGTGAATGAATCAAGAAATACTAAAGACGTTGTTGCCCAGTATGTTGCTGAAGCCGACGAACTCGTTAAACTGAGCAATGAGTGCTCTGCGATTATCACAGATGCCGAACTGAAGGTGAAGAATCAGGCGAACAAGATTCGCCTTGAAGACTTGAAGGCTAGGAAGGAGAATCTCGACTCGCTGATGGGCCCCCCGATAAACGAAAAGGACCTTGTAAGCACGAAAGCGGGGCTGAACAGCATCAAGAACCAGATAGGGGCCATTATTATTGAGGAAGGAACCCCCGAGAGCACGGGGCCGGACTATGTTATGATAGGGGGGATAGTCCTTGCCCTCGCATTAATCGGCATTGTGTATTGGCTATTCAGCAGCGGCAAGCTGCCGCTTGGAAGAAAGAAGCCGCCAACGGGCATAAACCCCGGGCAAGTTATCGAGGCAAAACCTGCTGAACAGCCTGCGATGCCGTTAGCGAGCGCTACGAGTACCGAGGTAGCCACGGCACCGCCTGTGAGAACTGCGACAGCGCCAGTGGCCCGTTACAGGGTGAAACTCGCGCTCCGGGGCGGAGCTTACAGGACGAAAATAAAGAGCGCGGTTAAGGACAAGAACGGAAATCTTGTTCCAGATGGCACTACGGTCGCTTTCAAAGCTGATAATGGAGCGATAACGCCGAGCGCCGTAACCAAGGGCGGGACGGCTTATGCAAGCATGGTTTTCAAGCAAAAGCCCGTAAATGTTACAATTAGTGTCACTGCAGTCGGGATAACCCGGAGCATAAGGATAGACTTCGTCTGAGAATAAGCGGAATTAAAGAGAAATAAGAAGAGCTTAGTGAAGGGAACTAAAGTGGGACATCTTCATCGCCGACCGGGTGCCCTGCTTTCAGTTGCCAGATTATGATTCCGTCGCTATCCGGGTGGCCGGCCGTCATCTCGCCGCTCCCGCCCCCAATGCTTGTTGCGGGTGCTCGAGTTCCACTAAATATTAGCCCAAAAGCCACAATCGCCAGAAACATCGCAATCAAAATCGCTTTTTCCATCGGACCACCTCTCGAATAATATTGGTTTGCTGGGGGGGGTCTTAAAGCTTTTGGTCGAAAAAGCGAAAAAATGGGATGTTCGCTCGGCCTTTCAACAAACACAAAACAAACTGAAACGGCGCCCTCGAGGGCGCACGTTTAGTGTGGTTTTTGCGTTGGCCATTTGATTTTTTTGTTTTGTTTTTTATTCGAGAGCGAACGGGTGGCGCGGGCTTTTTCTGCTTAGTTTGCGACTGTGACTGTTACCATGTAATCCATCGAATTTCCTGTCTCGTCATAAGCTCGGGCGGCTATGCTGTGGTCCCCGTTCCTGACTTTCGATGTGTTGAAGTCAAAAACATATGGGGGGAATTCGTCAGAACGGGCTATTTCCGAATCAACCAAGAACTCAATCCTCGAGACTCCGAAATTATCCGTTGCATAAGCTTCAACTTTGTACACCCCGCTGAGTATCTGGCGGTTGAATGGGCGCGTGATTGAGACGACTGGCGGGAAGATGTCCGGGTGCGGAAGGACGACAATCTTTTTCGAAGCGCATGTCAGGGAAGGCGAGCTCGCAGCCACGAAGAACCTTCCGGTGCTCGGGTAGTCGCAATAGGTCGTGCACGAGCTCTTTTCAGGCAAAGCGAAGCAGCCCGCCATCACGTTGGGCCTGCAGGTTATGCGGAATTCCTGTGGCTTCGTGAGGTTTTCGTAATAGACTGTGACTGGAACATTGGCACCGACGAGAATCGGCGACTCGAGCTTGACCGAACAGGCTGAGATTTCCTTCACCACCAGGATTTCCGAACTGCATGAGAAGCCCGAGACCGGGTCCGTGGCGGATATTGTGCCCGGAAGCTCTGTCGCCGTTTCCTGCGGAGTGAATGTAATGCCTGGGGGCGAGGTCCTGGGGGCAATGTCCGACCAGAACAGGCTGCTCGACCACTCCATGTCCGGGCACGAGATTTTTGTCATGATAGTCTTAAGGATCTCCTGGCTGGAGATTGTGAAATTTTCGGTGAAATTTGAGGCTGTCCGGTTTGTCACTGCTTGGCTGAAGTTAGTCCTGGTGAAGTTAAAGCAAGACACGGAGAAATTAACCGGAATTTTCGAAAGAAGGACTGCCGACTGTGGAGTTATGGTGCATGTCCTATTCGTGGAAAGGATGACTTGGACCTTGCTGGGAATTGTCGAGGGATTGCCTGCTACGTCACGGGCGATTGCAGAAACGTAATAGAACCCTATGTGCTCATTCGAGGTGTTCCAGGTTGCATTGAACGGTGATGAGGTGGAATTCGCAATGAGCCTGTCGCCCAGGTAGTATTCTACTCCTGTCACCAGGACGTTGTCGCTCGCTGAAGCGGCCAGCTCTATTGAGTCGCCAATTCGGATATCCTGGTTGTTCGTGGGAGAATTGATGGAAACTGCTGGGGGCGTAGTGTCCGGGGTCGCAGTAATGTAGATTTTGGTGGTGCAGGTGGTGTTGCCATCAGTAACGTACGGAGAATATGTACCGGGGGAGCCATAGCCTAGGGTGGTCCGGGCTGTTCTGTTCAATATTTGAGTCATCGGGCTGGAGACATTGATGTCCGTATATGGGTAGTGGGACTTGAAATAAGCGAAAACGACGTCTGAAGAAATGTTATAAAAGACCGCCGTAAGGGTGATTGCCGCGGGGATGGGTGAGTACAGCGGGTTTGCGGTGATGTTGCACGAGCGGGTTTCTTCAATCATCTTCGTGATTATGTAGGGGGGCGTGGAATTTGAATTCCCGTATATGTCATAAGCTCTCGCCTCGAGAAGGAACTCTGTGCCTGGGGCGTAGTTTTTTAGATTGAAAAAATACGAGTAAGGCGCTGAATGCATTGTCAAGACGAGAGACCGGTTGAGGTATAGCTCGACGCGGTCTATTTCGGAGTTGTCAGTGGCGTTTATCGAGATGTTGATTGCATTTCTTACGCCCATTCGGTAGGTAATGTTATGGAATGAAACGCGGGGAGGCGATGAATCCGATGCTGGAATCACCGAGATATCTGCAGAGCAGCTTCCCCCCCCTCCGCTTGCTGAGGCGATGAATGACTCTTTCCTATCCTCTGCGGAGTAATGGCATTCTGTCTGTGCTGAGCGCCCAACGACGGACACTTTTGAAGCCGGCAGCCCGTTCCCACAATCAATCGCAACAACAGAGACATTGGGGAGGAGATTGGAGAACCTTGCAGTCAACCGGGTTGTGAGGGACCCGTTGCCCCGGTCAGGAAAGGGTGTGAGGACGCAAGTTGGCTTTGCGCCTGGGTCGACCACCATGAGGAACGGCTTGCAGCTAGAGAAAAACGAGCTTGCGATTACCGTGTAGGTTCCCTGGTATGGATAATCACAAGGCACTGTGCAGGACCCTGAACCCGGGGCGGCATAGCAGAATCTGGGGGAGTTTGGCCTGCAGACTACGACAATCGGGGACGGAAAAAGAAAACCGTCGTAAGACACGTTCATCTCAATGGA
Organism: Microcaldota archaeon; assembly: GCA_021813385.1. Taxonomy (GTDB): domain Archaea; phylum Micrarchaeota; class Micrarchaeia; order Burarchaeales; family JAKAKT01; genus JAKAKT01. Next base: position 42,120 of record JAKAKT010000085.1, on the reverse strand, counting down.
ACTCCCGGGGTAGGTGAGCGGGAACTCGGTGAAGACCCGGCAGGCGGGTTCAGGAAAAACCGCCTGGGCTAAAACTGAAAGCAGGAAAAGCGCGAACACGTTCCGATTGAGCATTTCAACCCCCTGTAAGCAGGCCCCCGAACATGTCATTCATTATGGCAAATACCACCTGGTTGGAATAATAGTAGAGGGTCACGGAGATTATGACGAAAACGGGCACATAGCGCAGCCCTGCCTTGGCCTCGCCGCGGGATATGACCCCGAGCAGGACGCTGGCCACTACGCTTGACATTATGCAAAGAGAATAAGAAAATATGTACATGTCCTGAACGCTTATCTGCCCCCCGATTTCGCCCTGCTGGATTTTCACGAGGAGCTGGGACACGAGCCCGCTCTGCACGCCCATTGGCGAAGCGGATGTGATTGAGCCTAGGTCAGCGGATAACCTTTCTCCGAAGGATTTCGTAACCAGAAGGAAGTTCGTCGAAATCGCTAGGAGAACAGGGGCAATGAAAAGGATTATCATAATGAAGAACGCCCTATAAACGGCTACCTGGGCTTCTACCTCTTTCTGTAATGTCTGCGTCATCCTTATTTCAAACGAGATGTCCGTGAGGAGGTCGCTCATGTTTCCTCCAGACTGCATGCCGAATAATATGAGGTCGACTACGTTTCGCAATATCGAGCTTCTGTTCCGCTCTGCGAGGTTGTTGAACGATTCCTCAATGGACAACCCCGATGCCAGTTCCCTCGCAGTCTTGTCAAACTCGCTCCGGATTGGCCCATAAGCATGCCTCAGGGCCGAAGTCATCGCCCAGTCTATGGTCTCTCCTGCGCGCACATTGGACGCTATGAGCAGGAGCGTATCTGGGAGATTCTCCTCTATGTCCTTTGTTTTCCTGTCCGCCATTACCACGAGGGCGCCCCATGCGGTGATAACGCCCCCTAAGAAGCCCATGATAAAACTTGAGAAGCCGTCAAGGCCAAACCAAGTCGGGAAGATGTTGGAGGTGATTGCGCCCAGAAGAATCGATTCTGCTATCGCAACGAGAACGAACACTGGGGGCGACAGCGAGATGTCTGCATAAATCAGCATTTTCTTCAATGCCACCATCTGCTTGGGCGCAGCCTGCGCGAGTATTTCGACGTATCTCTTCGGCATCAAACCACTCCATTGAACTGTTTCGCTCCTGTTTCTTTTGCTGCACAGCCATGCCGATTGCGGCATTCTCTTGAGGGCCCGGTCCTCTCGGAGCGGACTGCGCAAGCTCGGAACAGCTGAGGCCCGCTACCGGGCCTGCACGACCCTGGCATCAGAAATGCACGGGTGGACGCTTCTCCTTTATGTAACCTATTATCATTATTTGCATGAACGCCACTATGAACAGGAACACGAACAAAAATGAGGATGGGATTGACTGAACCGGGATGAGCGCCGTAAGCACGAGCACTATCACGGCCATTACAGGGAATATGACCGTCGTTATGAGGAATATCATCGTGAGGGTGTTCAGTTCCTTCCCGAACTTCTGAATCGCTATCTTCTGCTCCTCGAAATAATTCTCGCTCATGGCCATCAGCACTTGGCCTATGTCCGAGCCCGTCCGAATCGCGTTCTCGAGCTGCCATAGGATTTTCTTGTAGTTCTTGGAGCGATTCCTCATCGCGAGGTTGTCTATTGCGCTCGCTATCGGGAAGCCTGAGGCTATCTGCTTTACTGCGGTGTCCATGTCTTTCGAGATGTTCCCATAATCGCTGAAAGCGACGCTTTTCATCCCCTCGAACAATGTTGCGCCTGAACGCACCTGGACCGTCATGTGCCGTAGGGCATACAGCAGGTTCTTCTCGACGTCCTTTGCCTTCGTCCTCGCCCTATTGCTCGGAAGATTCATGACCTGCATCATCATTATGAGCGATATGATGAAAGGCGCAGACATCAGGACCGACTTGAGGGTCTCGCTGCTCTCCGGGAACATTTCCTCGAGCCGAGGGTTCATCGAAAACGAGACTGTGACCGCAAACAGGAGGGCCATGTATACGATGCCGCAAAGGGCAGCGACTGAGGCGTAATCTGTCGGGTCCACATGCATGTCCGCCTCCTCAAGGTCGCGCTTGAAGTCCCTTTTCGAGGACAGGAGCGCTGGCGCGAATGAACGCAAGGGCCTTGCAAGGGAGACCGCAAGCTCGAACTTAATTGGGAAATACGGAATCCTGATGCTCTCGGGCTTCAACAGGATTTTCACAGCCTTGAGCTCGATTCGCTTCTCCTTTGAAACCATGTTCTTACCTTCGTTTGTCACTTATTTAAATAAATGGGCTGGACGAGACGGGCTTTGAGGAGGGTTGACTCGAGGCTGAGGGAGGCGAACGTGAATGTTGCATTCGCCCCATCCGAAGCTATTGAATCCAGCTTCGCAGCATAGCCCTCGAGCCTGACCCATTCGCCTGCTGTTATGAAATATTCGTCTGTGGAATCCGTGAAGTTGCAGTTCCCGTTCGTGTCGAAATATGCCGTGTTGAAGGAGCCAGAGCGCTGGGCGAGCACCATGTTTATCGTCTGGCCCGAAACGTGGAAGGAACCGTATTTCGTCGAAGTGGCTGTGGAGGGATAGGCTGGCTCGGACCCGGATGCGCAGATTGAAGAGAACGCGCTTTGGGGGGCGTAAAATGTTGTTTTGTTGAATAGCGGGAATACCCCGACCGTGCTGTTCGTTGGGATTGTCGCATTGAGAGTGACGTTTTGGTAGCTGAAGTTCGAATAGAGATTTCCCATGATGAACGAGATGTTTGTCTGACCGCAAGTGGTGTTGAAGCTTGTGCTGAAGTTGAGCGAGCGGTTTATGGACGGGCCCCCGGGAATCGCATACTGAATGGTGATGTAAGGGTCAAACGAAGTTCCTGCGTATTCCGTCTCGCGAATAGACACGAGGGCCTTTTTGTTGTTCTGGACTGACCCGGCCCAGGTACCTACAAGCTCGAAATCCGTCTGCCCTGTGACATTGATGTCTATGTGACGGGACGAGGAGACTATGAAATCCTTCCATCCGGTTGTTTGGTTGTAATCAAGGGTGCCTGCGGACACAAACCCTGGATCGCCCCAGTCGTCGCTTGTCAATGTTGTCCCTATGATGCTAGGGCCCATCTTGTAATCCACGATCCAGGCGGGATGTGTCCCTGGCGATACATCATAGGAATCGACGTATAACCACAGGTGGGCTATGAGGATAGTCGAGTCATCCGGAATCACTGATGTGTTGAAGCTCAGGTAGGTGCGATTCTCATATTCCACCGGGTCTTTGTTGTCAAGGCCCATTGAAGAAGTCGGGATTCCTGTCTCGACCACATACGAGGTTCCATCAAAGCGGATGCTGCCGTCTTCATCTGGAGATAGGCTCACGTTGGAAGTGTTTGTTGGAGGTTGGTTATAGTTTGGCAGGGTAAAACTTATCTCGATGCCCTGATGGGGGTATAAGTCGGGGGCCCATAACACACTCGAGGTATTTGTGCAATTATAGTGAAGGGAGTATGCTGTCACTGTGCTTGAATTGAAATTGAGGCTGACGTTTCCTGTCGTGAAGTTGAAGAGCGAATAGTTCGAGCCTGTCGCCATCTCGCTGAGCAGCAAATAGCCTGAGGCCAGGTGGGCGTCCAACCCTGCTGGGAGGAGGGTCGAGCGAGTCGAATTAAACAGATTCGCATAGCTCCCGGTGAAGTTAGTTAAATTTGAAAAGAATTCCGAGTGGTAGTTTAGCTTGAATGTTATAAACGCATCACTTGAATGCGTTGAATTTATGCATATGCCGGCATCACAGAAGAGGGTCCCGTAATCGGAATCGAAGTCGGATTTTATGTGGCGGAGCGCCATAGGAACTGGGTTTGGCTCGAAAGTTGAGAGGTTCCTTAGTGTGGATGCATAAGAGATCACCAAGGTGAGCATTAGCGTCGCTATGGTTGCTGAGGCAAGAATCTGGGTTGATGTTTGTCCTTTGCTCATTTCCCCACCCAGCACCTCAATCGTGCCTTTCCCATTAATGGCGTGGCATTGTCAGTGACGAAAGAAGACCACACTGAAACGAGGTCGCCCCTCAATTCCGCGTCCGTGAGATTGCCGCTTAGCCCGTAGTATGCCTTGACTTTGGCCCCTGACACCGAATAGGTGGTCAGGTTCAGTTCATAGCCGAAGCGTGTTGGGAGATTGCCAAGAGATGTATTTAGGAGCGACTCGGGCATTGTGCCATTGGCAACATCTGAAAGAGTGTTGTTTTCCTTTAATGCTTCGAGGCCGGAGAGGCAGACAATGTATGCCTCTTGCCTTGCTGGCGGGGCGCCCTGCCTCGAGAGCGAGACAATGGCAAATGTCAGGAGAAGGAAAGCCGTGGTGGCTATTATGACATCGAAAATGAAAATCTGCGCGCGGCTCATTGGGCGGGCCATATAGTCTTCTTGAAAGGAAGGTTATTTTTATATTCGCATTATGGCCTCGATGCGGAGATTGCTTACTCGTATTTTTTCCTCACTGTTTCCCAGGAAGCGAGCTCCTGCTTTGAGAGGGATGGGCGTATCTTCTTGAAAGCAAGGTCGAAATGCCTATTGAAGACCTGCCTGTTCTTTTTGCTTTCTCTTATGCTGAACATCCCTGCTTCGCGGCATATCGCTGCAATGTCTGCGCTCGTGTAGCCGTCAGTTGACTCGATGAGCTTCTCGAGGCTGACGTCTTTCCCAAGGGGCATCTTTTCCGTATGAATCGAGAATATCGCCTTCCTCGTCTCCTTGTCCGGCACAGGGACGAACAGAATCTTATCGAACCTGCCGTGGCGCAGGAGGCTTGAATCTATGAGGTCGGGCCTGTTCGTGGCTGCGAGCACAACGCACTGGTATAGCTCCTCCAATCCATCCATCTCGACTAGGAGCTGGTTGACAACGCGTTCCGTCGCCCGGCTGTCCGAGCCCGAGCCCCTTATCGAGGCGATGGAATCGATTTCATCAAAAAAGATTATCGCTGGTGACGCTTGCCTTGCGCGCTTGAAAATCTCCCGAATCGACTTCTCGCTCTCGCCAACATATTTCGAGATTATCTCCGGGCCCTTTATCGAGATGAAGTTGGCTTTTGATTCGTTCGCGACAGCTCTTGCGAGAAGAGTCTTGCCGCACCCAGGAGGACCGAGAAGCAGAATTCCTTTCGGCGGGGAAACCCCGATTTTTTCATACATGTCGGGATTCGACAGCGGCCACTCGACTGCCTCTATTAGCTCCTGCTTGGCCTGCGCAAGGCCGCCGACATCTTCCCACGAAGTCTTCGGGACCTCCGTGACCACTTCACGTATCGCAGACGGCTCGACTGCTTTCAAGGCAGAGAGGAAATCATTTTTTGTCACGGATAGCTTCTCGAGAAGCTCCTTCGAAAGCGTCCCTTCCTTTTCTTTCCTTATGTCCGGAAGAATCCGCTTCAAGGCCCTCATCGCCGCTTCCCTGCAGAGCGCGCGGATGTCGGCACCTGTGAACCCATAGGTTACGCCGACAAGGTCATTCAGCTCGACCCCGGAAAGCGGCATTCCCCGCGTGTGAATCTGGAAAATCTCCTTCCTCCCCTGGTTGTCCGGGGTGCGGATTTCTATCTCGCGGTCAAACCTGCCCGGCCTCCTTAGGGCAGGGTCGAGCCCATTTGGCCTGTTTGTAGCAGCGAGAACAATCACATCGCCTCTCGCCTCGAGCCCGTCCAGTTCAATTAGCAGTTGTGACACCATTCTCCGCTCTACTTCGCCGCTCGTGTCCTCGCGCTTCGGGGCGATTGCATCTATTTCATCGATGAATATGATGGATGGGGAGCTTCCCTTGGCTTCCTTGAATATTTTTCGGATGTTTTCCTCGGACTGGCCGTAAAGGCTTCCGACTATTTCTGGACCATTGATTGTGAAGAAAGAAGCCTCGGTTTCGTTCGCAACTGCCTTGGCGAGGAGGGTCTTTCCACATCCGGGCGGGCCAAGCAACAGGATTCCTTTCGGTGGGGAAATCCCAAGCCGCTTAAATACTTCCGGATATTTCAGCGGGACCTCAATCATTTCCCGGATGGTGTCAACCTCTTCTTTGAGCCCCCCTATGTCCTCGTACCGAATCCCGACTTCCGAAACGCTTTTCGGAGGCTTGGTTGCGAGCTGGACGATTGTCTCTTTTGTCGCATAGACCGGCCCTTTCGGAGAAGAGCTGGTGAGCATGAACGGGAGGGCCCGGCCCATCACCTCGACAACAACGCTGTTGTTTGGAAGGAGCGGGATGTTCAGAATGCGTTCCTTGAGGTACTCCCTGAAGTCCTGCTTGAAGGAGAGGTCCTCCATCGGGGCGAGGTGGAGCTCTTTTGCTGGGGAGCAGTCTGTTTTCGAGACCCGGACGACATCATCAAGGCCGACAGAGGCGTTATACCTCAGAATCCCGTCCAGCCGGATTATCCCTTTCTCGTCACCCTGCGAGCGCCAGACCCGGGCGATTGCCTTTTTTTCCTTCTCGATGATTACAGTGTCCCCATCGTATGCCCCGAGCCTGTGCATCGAAACTGCGTCGACGCGGGCGATGGCGAACCCTACGTCAGCCTGCATCGCCTCCTTCACCCGCAGCTCGATAGGCATTCGCTAGAGTATTCTAAGGAAGAGTATAAAAAATAATGGAAGAAGAACACGGGAACTGGGTGCCTTATCGCAAAGCAATCGCTTGAGTCGCACGAAGGACTGCTTCGGCCCTTGGGCCGCGAATCGGATGCTTTGGCCCGATAAACTTCGCTGCCGTTCGCGCCAAAACCAGCGTATCGGTTATGCCTTTGTCTATAACCAAACTCCTGACCCGTTTGCGGCCCCATTGACCCAGGCCGGAGTCCGGTTCCCTCAGGACTGAGTCCATGGCCTCGAAGAGTTCCAAGCTCGACGAATAAGCGACTCGTTGGGTTGTGGAGGTGACTATTTTGTCAACTGAATGCCAGGCATTTCCCGCAGGATTGCCTTTCTCTTGAGCCCTCAGCTCGTTGAGGGCGGCTATTGCGGGCATTGCAGTTTCAATGTCCGGGTAGTTGAACTCGGATAGCGCGATTGCTGACCGGGCAACTGCATTGCCTGACTTGATGTGCCTAATCATGTGGTCCCGCTGGCTGGCGCTTTTTGCCATGGCAGCGATGTCTGCGATGTCACCGATGGAAGATTGGAACTCCTGGTCCCAGCAGGTTTTTTCAGCTGCTTCGAGAATCGCCGTTATTGCAAGTGGTTTTTTTAGAATGCCGGGGTTGTTTCTCAGTATGCCTAAAGCCGCTTCGACTCTTGCCTCGCCTGTTTGGATGTTAGCCCACCTGTCCGGTCCCGGGTCAAGCAAGAACCTCACGATTTCCTGGTCATCTGTCTTGCCCACGATTTTTATGAGTACCCTTGCAGCTCGCCTTCTTTCCTTTCGGTCCACGGAGGTTGGGATAATTTGAATCAGCAGGACGTCTATCACGTCCCTTTTCCAATTCCTTGGAGGGGTAGGGAACCTGGCTCCGGGCGAGGAGGCATAAACAACTTCGAGAACCGCGTTTTTCCTTTGGCTCTCTTCGACCTGAAGGGCTGCCTTGAGCCCCCCGGTCATGAATTTTACTTCACCGCGTGGTATTCGTTCTGTTGCCTGCGTCATTTGTTTCACCGTCTTTTTTTTTGAGATTCGCCTTGAAACTTCACTTGCTCGCTAATGCCCTAGCGCCATCGTATCTGCACGCCTGTTTCACGTTTGGGTGAGTTGGAACTTGCATTCTCTTCATCGCATCAAGGAAAGACCTCGCTTCCCTGCTTTCGAGTGGGTGCCAGGGCCTCGGCTTCCTGATTTCGACCCGCACTAGCTCCTTGAGCGAGATGATGTTTTGGTCCGATATCGTGTCAGCTAGCCATGCAACTGGCCGGCCTTGGACTCCCAACTGCTTCAAAGCACTGCCAAGGACGCTCGAGAATGTAGTCGAGCTGTTGTCGGTCACATAGAAATCACAATTCTCGACCATGCGGTCAGCTATCTTGTCCAGGGCCGCGTTTGCCTTTAGGTAAAGGGAGTGGTCGTCATGGTCCGGGTTGGATGCCGAGCGGGACATGCTCGCGAGAACGGTGTTGAGCGCAAATGCCGCGACCTCCGGGTGATTGTGGCCGATTTCGCCAAGAGCTTCGACTGCCTGCGGGACTGCCCGGTCATTGCGGATGAGCTTTGCCAGGGTCTCGACGGCATCCCGGGAATCCGATTGACTGAGAAACTTGGCTGCCTTTGCCCAAAAATCGTCAGTGCCTTGCATTGAATCGAAAGAAGCTAGCCTGTGTTCGAGTAGGGATGCGAACGACGCCCGGTTGAAAAGCTTGGGATTGTTTTCGAAAATCTGCATCGCCGCATCGATTCTGGCGAACCCGTGCTCGTCACCAGGGAGAGGGAGCAGGGAGAGGAAAAGGTTGATGGACCCATAGTAGTCAGCTTCGACTCGGGATATGAAGTTTGTGCCTGCGACTTCCACGAGCGAGTCTAAAAGCATTTGAACGATGTTTTGGCTAGCTGCATCATTAATGAACCCGAGAAGGCCGCGGAAAACGATTGCCTCTTTTTCCCCTAAAGGCTTGTCCTTGGCTTGCTGGCCCCCTGGGACATAGTTGAGAAAGATTTCAACTGTTGCAGCATGCCGTTGGGCTGGGGGCAGGGAATTAATGAAATACCGTCTTGAATTCATCTGCAGAAACATGTCAGAATCGTGTTCAGTTGTTCCTGTGTCTCCGCTGCCGCCACCTTCACAATCTCCCAATGAAATCACCTTAAGCTCTTTGGGCTGCCGGCCTGGTTCCTTGTGCGATTACTGCCGGCCTTGGAGTAATTTTTAATCTCGGAACTTGGGCAAGGGCTGTCACCAAAGTGGCATTGCGCCTGCTGTTCGGCTTCATCAAGGCAATCGCATCCCGAACGAAACTGTCCGTGCTCTTGTCATTGCCTCCGGTTATCAGGCTTTTTATCCTCTGCCTCGCAAACCAGCCCATCCCCGCATAAGAGAGGTGCGGTTCCAAAGCCTTCCACAGTGCCCGGTTGCTTTCAAATGAGCGACCTGGCGAAATCGTTGTGGTCAAATTCTCGAATGCAGCTCTCAGTGCCTCGAAAACATCGTGACCTTCCCTTGAGGGGGTGTCCGCATCGCGGGGGAGCTTTGTGCTCGCCGTGTGCAGGGCGATGGCTGCTGTCTCTATGTCGTAATGGCCTATCCTGCCGAGGCCTGTGACCGACTCGAGCACCGCGCAGTTTTTCTCGATGAATGATGCCAGTATCCAAACTCCCTGCGAGCCTCCGAGTTCTGTGACGAATTCTGCCAGTTTCGGGTAGCGCGCATCGTTTGGGCCTATTAAGTCTTTCACAATGGATTCTACGTGGTAAGAGTAAACGGCGGCTCGCAAGGACGTGTGAAATGGCTCGTTGCCCCGTTTGGTTTCCCGTATTGCCTTTAACGCTCCGGTTGCAGTTTCGAGCCTCTTGGGCGCAGTTGTTGGATTGTATTTGTGGAGCAGCGCACAAAAAGCGGAAATGACAAAGTCTTGCGCAGCTCTTTCGTCGCTAACAAGCTTCACGATTGCTCTCGAAACAACTTCGTTGTCCTTTTTTTCTATGACGCGGGAGAATTCGGAGATTAGAAAGTCAAAAACGGAACTCCTCCTGTCATTCAGGGACTTTGACCCAAGTGTTTCTTCTGGAACCGCCTTATCTATGGCATCCAGTATCCTTTCGACTGAATTTGAACTGACAGCTGCCTCCAATGCGATTAAGTAGGGTCTTCGCTGTTGTGGCTGTTGGGTTTCAGCCGCTGCTAGTCGCATCGCACCCACTACGCCCGCGCTTCCGCCGCCATGTACTTCTGCCATCAAATCGCCTCCATTCTAACACGCACCCGATATTCAGATTTGCTTGATGACCATCGTGGTGTTCCCGATGCTTCTCATCCCCGTGCGCTGCAATGTCGCGAGAACCTTCGCCCCTGCCCTTGTTTGTATGGGGTGGCGCGGTTTCATCATACCTATTGCTATTCGGGCCAAATCGTCTGTTCCTTTTGGCAATGTTTTCGAAGCTGCGTCGTGAATTGTAGTATTTCTTGTGATGGAACCAATTCCGTCGGCCCTGAGGATTGGGTTGATTACTTCCCAGAGCGCTGAAAAGTCAGTAAAAGTGACATTGCATCCAGCCGCGCAGGATTCCGCTATCCTATCGAGAGCTTGGCTAACATTGCCCTCGAGTTTTGTTATGCCTTTTCCAGCCTGCTTTATTGCCAATACGGCAGTTCTCGGGTCGGCGTGCCCGATTTTCCCAAGTGTGTCTATTGCGACTGTTTTGATTTCTTCGCTTGGGTTCCGGCCCACTATCTCGGCGCTCAGGCGGACTGCGTTGGGTCCTCCAATCTCTGCCAATATATTGAGAGTTGTGGTATCTGCTACATCAAGCACATTATTGTCCCCAAGTGATGCCAAATAGAGGTCCCTCCTCCTCACCTTCTCCAGTTGATGGATTAGCCCATTCCCAGCTTCAGAATTCTCGAAAATCCCGGGGTTGTTCCTGACGAGCTTGAGAATGCTGTTCAACCTAAACCCTAGATTCATCGGGGATTGGAATAGTATCCTCTCGGGCAATTTGGGATGGAGAGCGTGCATCGAGACATCGACTGCAGCCTGTATGAGCGGTATTTTTTCGTTTTGAGTGAGGGGACTTAGGCTAAGCCCGTTTGCAAACATTACATCGCCCAGATGCCAGGTTAATATCTGGCCAGCGAATTTCCGCTTCGCCTGCTCTTCTATAGATATTGGGGGCGCTTTTGGCTCTGGTACGCTTAAGCTCAGTTTTAGTTGCTCAGCGGATGCCCCTTCTTTCGGGGGGACCCCGTTTCCGAATACGTGAACAGCCAGCTCAGTATATCGGCTGAGCGACTGGTGGTGCTGCGTTGCGAACTCAGTAACTTTGTCTTTGATGCCAGCTCTCTGGTCGGCTAACTGCCCCCAGATTTTGTCCATTTCCCTCGCCGGGCCCTTGATGACTCCCATTATTTGCTCGCGCGGCAGTGTCGGCGAAGTAGAGTCGTTTGGTGTTGCGGCAAGCGCGATTTCGAGAATCTTGTCGAGCCTTTCTTTCGCATCTGGTATTGTTAGGGCTTGCTCGAGAGCTTTTATGTTTATCGAACCGGCCACAATCCTCGGGGTCGGATCCGCTTGCTTTGGGTCAGTTTTGCTCGGAGCCGGCTCGGGTTCTGCTCTTGGGTCCGTGGAGCCATCAGCAGCATCTGCCTGGGGAGGATTATCTTCGCTTGCCATAATTACCACCTTTTTCGCTTTCAGAATAAGTTAGATATTATCACAAAAAAGGAATATAAAGACTTCTTCGAGGGGGTTTCCACCTACCGTGGTGAATAATTCAATCTACGACGACAAACTCGAGCCGATGCGGGACCCGAGTCAGGAACGCTTCCGCCGAAACCCGAAAGTGAGGGCTCGAATCGAGTTCGGGCGTTAACGCCGTGGGATTTGTTCACCACACCAGGTTCCACCCGGGTTTGAGTGAGGGCTTGGGGGCAATGGATATAATCAATTGGGACAAATTCATTTTATGGGAAAACTGGTTGATGCTCCGCAGCCGGCCGTGTTGGCAGCGGGCTTGCTGGAGGATGGGGGGCGGGCGCTTTTCCTTATCAGGAAGAATTTCAGGGGCGATGAAACTGTTGAATTGCCCTGCGTGCTGCTTATGAAAGGCGAGAATCCGGTTGCCGGGCTCACTGAAGCTTTCAAGCAGCAGACGGGGATTGACCCGCAGGTCCACGAAATCCTGTTCGAGAGGCGCCACAACGCGGGCTCAAGGAAAAGGAAGAACTGGGTCCCTGCCCTTGTTTTCAAAATAACTGCAAAGAGCGCTTCTGCGAAGCCGAGCAAGGAGTTTGCGGGCTATCGGTGGATTGCCAGCGAGGACTTGAGAAAATATAAGCCGGGGAAAAATTGCGAGTGGCTGAGGTAACCGGTATTGTTTTGCTTCTAGCTAGAGCTCATCGTTCAATAAAAAATAGCGGGGACTGGATTTTCAGCCAAGAAGGCCTTTGAACCAGCGATCTCTGGGTTATGAGCCCAGCGGGCACTCCAGACTACCCTTAGGGTTATTTTCTATTACCCCGCTAGAATGGAGCGCAGAGGTATTCTGGATAGTGAGATTTATTAATCTATAACATATCTACGACGGGTTTTACGTTGAGGCCGAGGCTCATTTTTCTCGCTTCAGAAAGAGTGAACCAGCCGAATTCCAAATGCTCGCTCGAAAGAATCGGCTTGCCGGAAAATGATTTTGCCAAATAGACTGCATAGATTGCGTGCTTTTGTTTCCCTTTTGCTTGGAAGACGGCAGAAGTAACCCCCACTAGCTTCACGTCCTTCGCCCTCAATCGCGTCTCTTCCCTTGTCTCCCTAATCGCCGCATCTTTCGGGTCTTCGCCAAATTCCACCCCGCCCCCGGGAAATTCCCAGATTCCGTTGTGCCTTTTGAGAAGAAGCAGCTTCCCGCTTCGGCGAATAACTAGGTAGGCATTAAGCTCCTGGACTTGTTCCATGCTAAAGAATTAGCTATCTCCTTTTTTTAGCTTTGCGGGATGCTGTGCGCTTAACAGTTGCCTTGGCTTTCGCGTGTTTTTGGGTCCTTCTAAAGGTACTTGCTTTCATCGCCCTCTTGCTGCCGGCGGGCTTGTGGCGGGGCGACGCAGATTTTAGTGCCGAACCCCTGTGTGCTGGCTTGTGCGAAGCAGACATATGCTTTGACATTGGTGCAGCATGCGCCGTAATCTCCCTCACGAAAGTCTGCTCGTTCGGAACCCTGGTTGCAAGCTTCTGCTCCATTGATTTGATTATCTCGGTGTTGTCGAACATCTTCAGGTTCTGGCCGCACCTTGTGCAGGAATAAGTTGTAATTATTGCGTCGCTCTCTGGTATCCGCTGGCCCGAGCCTGTGCAAGCCGGGTTTGCGCAGGTATAGAATGTGTAGGATTTCTCGAATGCGAGAGTCTCCTCCTCCCTGCGAGCCCCGCTCGCCTTCTTCTGCTCGAGGACATCATAGAGCTTTATGACGTTCACAACCCAGTTGTACGAGAACCAGCCCGTATCCTTGTCGCGCTCGCGTATGTATGCGGTTATCCCATACTCGTGGAGCCTGTTCAGGACAGAGCGGACGTCGCTCACTTTCAGTCCGCATTTTTTTGCGATTTCCTCGTCGCTCATCGGTTTCGTCACTAGCCCACCTTAAACTTATTGAACTCAGGATTGCCAGAATACGCGGGTGACATCGCCTTCATCACGCAAACGGCGTTTGGCCCGGCGAGTTCGGTCAGCATCATCATGGCGTCATCGGACAGCGAGAAACGCACGATTTCAGCCTTCTTCGACTTTTTCGATTTTGGCTTTGTCATACAAATCACGCGGCATTCTCGTGGCGATTGAACGTCGCCACTCACCCTGCCGATTCTATTTTGCACGAGAGAATATATATCCCTTTTCTCGAAGTTCGCTTTTTGGTCGCCTGTCTAATTATGCCATGACAGATATAAAGCACTTTCGGTTTGGGAATATTTTCTCGAGACTAAAAAGGAAAAAATTTCCCGCGTAATTTGCCCGGGGATTCGATTTTATTTTCGCTTTTATCGATCTATCGCTCGAAGGATTTTCCTCGAGGGTTTGGCTTTATTTTCACTTTTGCATTCGGGAATTCTTTTCCAAGCTCTTTTCCCTCGAAATATTCATGGAGGAAAACTGCGAGCGCCGCGACCTCCGAGTGCGGCTGGGTCGTGACCGAGATATTGTAAGCTGCTCGGTGGTAAAGCTCCGGGGGAACTTTCTGCGAGCCTACAACGACCAGAAGGTCCTTTTTTGTGCGCAGCTGTGCAATTTTGTCCTGCAGTTGCTCGCCATACATCGTGAGGTGGATGATTTTTCCCTCCCACTCATCGAGGACTTTCCGCCAGTTCTTCGTGTATTCCACTTCGAACTTGCCGCCCCAATTCTCAATAATTTTTTTCGTGGATTCGACGCTTTCAGATGCATTCTCGCCGCTGACAATCACCTTGTCCGCGCCGAATGCCCGGGCGACCAGGCAGACGTGCGAGGTTATCCGCTCATCCCGGACTGCACGATGGCCCCAGCGGAGAACTGCAATCATGAAGTTAATTAACCCCCTCAAGATTAATAATTTCATTCTAGGAATGGGTGGCCGCATGCTGGAACCTCAAGTTTACGATTCAGTGAATAAGCGCTGGAAATCGGCTTGCGCCGCCCTTTTAGGCGGCGAAGTCGGCGAACTGTCGGACTACGCAAAATGGCTTTACGAAGGCAACGGCCCCCGCATGGTCCAAAAATCCGGGGTTTCTGGAAAGGAAGTCGTTTATGCAAATCCCAACTATTCCGAGAATGCCCGCTGGATTTCTTTTGATGAGGTGGACTTGGAGAAGAGATACCCTCCGCTCTCAATAAACGAAATAAAGGACATCGACTCGCTCCTAGTGGCGATTTCGGATAGGATTGCGTATACCGGCAACATCGTACTCGGAAACTCCAAATTCGTAGAACAGAGCAGCACCATAACCGACTGCTTCTATGTGCTCCACTCGGAGAGAGTGGCATTTTCAAAATACGTGGCCTATTCGTCAAGGGGCGGGTACAGCGAAAATGTGTTCGGCTGCTATGGGTTTGGCCCGGTAAATTTTGCAATAAAGTGCGGGGGAGCCTGGGACATCACCCGGTGCCTCTGTTCCACGAAAATCAGTTTTTCGTCTGACTGCTATTTCTCGCACGGCCTTACGGACTGCACTAATTGTTGTTTTTGTTTCAACCTAAAAGGCAAACGCTATCGAATCGGCAATCTTGAGCTGCCGCCTGACAAGTATGCTGCAATAAAGGAGAAGCTTATTGCCGAGTCCAGGGGGGTGCTTGTTAGGGACAAACGACTTCCCTCTGTTTCCGAAATCGTTGCAAAGCAGAAACCGGATTATTCGTTTCTCAACGAGACGATGAAGGCGGCAGGGCATTTCCCTGAGGAGAAAACCGACAAGAGCAAGATAGAAAATGCATTTTCAGAGACTACGAACGTGGTCCTTGGGAAGCCTCTCTCTCCGATAGATGGGTATTCCGGGTGGCTTTCTAAAAACTCAGCGATTCGCCTCGATGACAGGAAGTCTTGCGCTTCTGGCAAGCCATTGACGATACCCGATTACGCCTGGTTTCGCGAATATCCGCTGGAGCGCCTGATTACCCAGCGGGAAGCCGATTTCCTTGGGGAGAGGATGGCGCTTTCGCAGGGAGAAGCCGAATCCGTTTCTCTTGCGAACGCCTCGGAAATCCTGAGCAAAATCGCCTTCTTCTCGCCATACTGGCTCTCGGGCAAGCTGAAAAACAACATCGACTCCCCGTTGAATATTGATTCGATTGACTGCTACCGGGGGACGTTATATATGCTTTCCAAGCTCTGCGCCTTTTGCTTCTCTCCGAGAAGCTGTGAATTCATGTTCGGGGGAAGGGAAGGCAGGCACAACTCTTTCTGCGTGAACTGCCATTTCTCGACAAAGGTATCGCGCTCATTCGAGCTTGACGCCTGCAACAACTGCACAGGATGCTACTTCTGCCACAACTGTGAGAATGTGCACGATTCGATGTTCTGCTTCAACACCAAGAACAAGAGGTATGCGATTGGGAATGTCGATGTTGGAAGGGACAAGTTCCTCGAGGCGAAAAAGATTCTGCTTGATTGGGTCGACCGGGAACTCGAGGAGCACAATGGACTTGATTTGGACATATACAACCTGCTTGAGAAAGCGCAGAAACAGGAATAACCTCCTTTTTTCTCGTCGTAGTTAGTTTTATATATATTGGGAATTAGAATAATTGCCCGTAACAGTGGTTGTTTCTGACCGCCCGTCTGGGGGGGATCAGGAATAGCCAGAACTGAGGGGGCCGATAAGTGCTCGGCACTTATGGCCCATTTTTCCCATCGGGGAAAAATAGGGCGCTCCCCCGCGGTTCGGCATGGGTCCGTAGCTCAGTTTGGTAGAGCATCCGGCTCTTATTTTCTCAAAAGAGAAACCGGGCGGTCAAGGGTTCAAAAATCCTTCCCTTTTCTTTGGGAAAGAAAAGGTCTGGATCAACCCCAAAAGAAAACGACGGGGCTTGAAACTCCCTTCGGACCCGCTTTTTTGTTTTTGATGAACGTTAGTGGGGGGAATCAGGATTACATTATTTTCGCTCGAGCGAAAATATGCCCATTTTTGCTTGGGCAAAAATAGGGTCCCTAAAACTGACGGGGGGTCGCAACCCCCCTGCGGTTTAGGGCTCGGACCCGCTTCTTTTTTCATTCCATTGGAAAGTTAGCCCGAGCTAGAATAAAAATCAGAAACTTGACCTTTGATTCATGAACACTCTCGAGAAGCTGAAAATCCTTGGGGCAGGGGCGAAATACGACACGAGCTGCGGGGGCGACGAGAGAAAGAAACATCCCGAGCAGCCGCTCTACGGGATTTACAACGCCATCGCCTACGGGAAATGCTTCCCGATGCTCAAGGTTCTCCAAACGAACAGCTGCGCCCACGACTGCAAGTACTGCGTGAATTCCTGCAGGGAAAGGGCGCGGGCCACTTTTGAGCCGGGCGAACTCGCCGGGGTTTTTGGCGAATTTGCCAAAAAGGGCCTTGTTGAGGGATTATTCCTTTCCTCTGCTGTCGGGGGAGACCCCGACCTCGCGAGCGAGAGAATGCTTGAGACCGCAGAAATCGTCAGGGGAAAGCTCGGCTTTGGGGGTTATATCCATTTGAAAGCCCTGCCAGGAGCCTCGAGAGACTGCATCGAGAGATTATGCGGGCTTGCGAATAGGGTCTCGATAAACATAGAGGCGCCGAGCGCCGGGAGGATGAATGAGCTCTCGAGCACCAAGGCGTTCAGGAACGACATTTTGAGGAGAATGGGCTGGCTCGGGCAGATGAAACGAAGCGGGAGGCTCACGAACTTCACCACCCAGTTCGTTGTTGGAGCAAATGGGGAGAGCGACCTCGAGTATTTGCAGATGTGTGAGTGGATGTACGGGAACCTCGGGCTGTGGAGGGCATACTTCAGCTCATTTTCTCCGGTCAGGGGCACGGGGCTTGAGAGAAGGATTGCTGAAAGCCCTTTGCGGGAGCATGCGCTCTACCAGGCGGACTGGCTCCTTAGGGTTTATGGGTTCAGATTTGAGGAAATTGAAGGTCTCACCGGGAAGGGTGGGAGGTTGCCGGTTGGCGAGGACCTGAAGCTGAAATATGCGAATTCGAGAAAGGAACTTTATCCAGTTGAGGTGAATGAAGCGAAGTTCAGCGAGTTGATATGGGTTCCTGGGATTGGGCCGACGAGCGCGAGCAGGATAATGAAGGCGAGGAACGCGGGGAAAAAGATTTCGGGCCTGAGGGAGCTTGGGGATTTTGGGGTTGCACTGAAGAGGGCGGCTAATTTCATTGTGATTGATGGGGCAGGAAGGCAAAGCAGGCTTGGGGAGTACTAGATGCGAGTCTTAAACTTATAAGCGCAGATTTCTCGAAGAAAACACGCAGGGCACTCTGGTTTTCTTGCATGGCAAATTTTCCGGCCGTGCTGGATGAGGAGCAAATGGAGCGAATGCCTCTTTTCTGGCGGGATTGCGGCCTCGAGGAGTTCGTGGGCTTTCTCCACAGTAGTTTTTTCAGGGATTAGACCGAGCCTTTTCGAGACCCGGAAGATGTGCGTGTCGACTGGGAACGCTGGCTTCCCTAAGGAGAAAGATAGAACCACTGCTGCTGTTTTAAGGCCGACTCCGGGGAATGAAAGAAGATAACCCCGGGCTTCCTCGAGTGGCTTTTTCCTCAGAAAAGCGAGCGAATATGCTCCTCTTTCTTTTTTTATTCTCTTCAGTGCGAATTTTATTGATTTCGACTTGGATTTTGAGAGGCCGGCAGGCCGGATTGCCCGCTCAATCGAGCTGAGCGGGGCGATGCGGGCCGATTCCCAGGTTCGGAATTTTTTTCTGAAGCGAGAATAGGCAATGTCCCTGTTTTTGTCATTTGTGTTTTGGGAGAGAATGGTGATGATGAGGGTTTCGACCGGGCCATTGTGAATTTTTTTTGGGATGCCGTATGCTGAAGCTAGGAACTTGTGGACTTCTTGGGCGTTCGGTTTGCCCATCCGACCTACCTGGCCATTTTAATGTCTTCCTCTGTCACTGTGACGCGGCCGGCGTGCTTTGCGAGCTTGACTGCCTTAGCAGAAATCACTGCGGCCCTTTCCTGCAGAACGAGGGCAAGCTCCCTGGCGGCACTCTCACTCACCCGCTCGGCCCCTGATTTTTTTATGAGTCTCTCGACTGTTGCGAGCGGGAGGTCGGCTGCTGAACTGTTCGATGAGCGTTTCGATGACTTGCGTTTCCTTGGCACTGAATCACCAACCCTATTTTGTTGCGTGGGTATAAAAGACCATTAGCCTACCTGAGTTGCCTTGTGCGGTTTCCCGAGCAGGGCATTTCTTATATTGTCCGGAATCATCCCGCCGGCGATTTCGCATTTCACTCCGCTCGCCGACAGCCTGAATAGCGAGCCGACCTTGTGCGACATCCCGCCAGTCACGTCTGTTTCCGAGGAGCCTGAAAGAAGCGGCTGGATTTCGCGGAAATTCCCGGATGTTATCGCTGGAATCGGCTCGACCTTTTTCTTTTTCTGCGGATCGCCGGTATAGACCATGTCGACCCGGGTCGCCATTATCGCGCGCTGGGCCCCGAGCTCGAGTGCGAGGTAAGAGAGGACCTTTTCGGTTGAGAGAATGCAAACGCCCTGGCCAATGTCGAGCGCAGGGTCCCCATAAACAACCGGAACCATTCCCTTCTCGAGTGCGAGCCGCATCGGGTCAGTGAAAGCGAGCTCTATTTCGCCCTTTCTTGCCAGTGTCCAGGAGGAAGGAGGGAATGAAACTGCCTGGACTTTTTCCTCAAGGAGGGCCTCGATTACCATCCTGTTCAATTGGGCGGCCGAGTCCTGCGTTATCGCGAATCCAAGCGCGCTGTCCTTGCCGGTTATGCCTTTGTGGATTGAATACTTATGCGCCGGGTAGTGCGGGAACGAACCGCCACCGTGGCCGATT
This sequence comes from Microcaldota archaeon, assembly GCA_021813385.1. Taxonomy (GTDB): domain Archaea; phylum Micrarchaeota; class Micrarchaeia; order Burarchaeales; family JAKAKT01; genus JAKAKT01. The sequence continues at coordinate 22,969 of JAKAKT010000085.1, read as the reverse complement.
ATGAGGCGCATCGGGCGCACCTTGAGCGCTGAGCCGATTTCCTTCGCCAGGCGGGCGATTGTCTTTGTGTCGGCCTTCGAGCGCTTGCCCTTGAATGTTATGAGGCTTCCACCGAGTTTCAGCAGAACTGTTTCCATAAATTCATCCCGCGAATATTCAACTCCTTGCTTTATTATTCCTTGCGCTTTCGTTGGGGGGCGCGTATTGCTTCGCCCGTTTATGTTGCTCTTCGTGTTTTTTTGGTTTTGCAATTGCGACTTCCATTTTTGTCCCGTCGACCGTAATTTCGTCTCCGTCCCTTACGAGCGCGAATATGTCCTTCTCTGGCTTGTCGACCGCAGGAATTTCTGAAATTATTGCACCGACCGCTACGATTGGCTCGCATTCGCGGTTAATGATGGCTGCAGGCGCTTTCCCGTTCTTCTTGAGCCGGTAAATTGTGTAAGAGCCGACTGTCGAACCCTTCCCGCTTGGGAATATGAAAATTTTTCCTGCAATCACTTTTCCCTCGAGAGGATGCCCTGACTCTATTATTGTTCCGGTGTCTGGGTCAACTCCGCCAAAAAATGAGATTGGGGCCATCGAGACCAAGGCTTCGCCTGAGGCGAGCCCGCCAGAGATTTTCCTGCATTTTATTTTTTTCCCCACACAATTACCTCTTTTCAGCCAAAGCGCCTTCCTTCTTCAACTTTCTGATTGCAAGATAGTCCACGACTGGGGCAATGATGACTGCAATTACGAGCCATGACGCCGAACTCTCAACTGCCTTATTGATTGAATAGCCAAACAATAAACTAAGGATGAACATGGCGATGGTGATGAAAAGAATTCCCGCCCAGACTCTTGCTTTCTTGTAAGCGTCGAAAAACCCCATCAAATCACCCTCCTTTCCATTTTCCAGTCACCGCAGCACTCATGCACTCCTCAGTCGAGCCAATGAGGGTCTTGAACTTGTTGTTGCCCCTGCCGTAATAGCAACCTTTTGCGGAGTTGGTTGCGAGGCATCGGAATCTCCCCGTTAATGGGGCGACCGCAAGGCATGTGTCACAGGCGATTTTCGCTCCAGATGCCCGTATTGCCTTGGTGTAGCCGAGCCTGTCGGCCTGCCCCTTAACTGCTCTTGAGAGTGTAATCCAGGTTTCAACTTTCACTTTCTTCCCCGAGAGCAGTGAGGCGATTTTCTCAACCTCTTCAATCGAGCAATGCGGGCAGCCAAGAGAGATGAAATCCGGGTCCTTGCCGTCTGTGAGCGAGGCAAAAGCGTTCTCAATGTCCTTCTGGGTGATTTCGATTTCCTCGTTCGGGACCGTTGTTTTGTTCGGGGTGACACCTTCGATGTGAAACATCGCGGTCCCTCCGAATGTCGCGATTGAGGCGCAGAGGGATTTTAGTTCAGAGAGGCGAACTTCGTGAATTCCGGTTATATATGGGATTTCGCTTCCGATTGCCTTGCCTATTGCGTATCCCAGCGCGCCAAATTCGGAGATTGAGCTGATGGTGGCCGAGGCCTTGACTTTTCTCGTTGCCTGCCTGTTTTCCTCGAGATGCAAGCCGTAATTCGGGGTCAGGCCAAGGAGCGCCGAGGAGAGCGCTGATGGCCCGCCTTCCCGGTTGGTATACGCCCCGATTATAGAATTAGCATAAACGACTGCCGAGGATTCGCTCCAGGCGATATGCTCGCCGAATTTCGGGTCGTTTCCTGCGAGGTAGGGGGTGCATGTGAGTGCCGGGGATATGCCCATTTTGACAAAGGCCTGAACAACGCGGATTTGCTTCTTCGCGAACTCGGCGTCTATCCCGAGACCTTCCCAGTCCTCGAGGTCCATCCCCGCCGGGTTGAGGGTTGTTTTCACGACTGCCTTTCCGTCGCGGGCCATCTCCTCAAGAAATTCGAGGCCTGCATCGCCGAGGTTGTGGTAGGAAACGCCTGCAACCTGGACCGAAGTGATGGGAATCAGCCTATCCGCGCCATAAATGTCGCCGAGAGCAGTGAGGATTTCCATCGACTTCTTGGCGGCATGGCCCCTATCCCCGTTTAGGATTTTTTCTTGCTCCTTAGACAGGTACATTTCATTCCTCATTTCGCCAGGTATTCCTCTAGCCTGACTTTCGGGAACGGGACACGGTTGAAATCCTTTCCCTTTGTCTCGAGAGGTTTCGTCGCATCGAGGCCCCACTTCGCTGTCTCGCGTGTGTTCGGGTCCGCAGAGGGGTCGAGGGATGAGCCTTTCTCATGGGGCTTGACCACGAGCGCCTTGCCTGCCTGGACACGGGTTGCTATCGCCCACTCGATGTCGTTCGGGTCGAGCATGTTTATGTCCTTGTCCACAACTGCCACGAATTTCATCGAACTGTGGCCTTTGAATGCGGCCTCAATTGCCTTCTTTCCATCGTCCTCTGCCAGCTTGTCGATTTGAACGACGCCATGAAGCCAGCTGCAGCCGCCGGTAGTCAAGTAAACGTTTGTGCATTTGCAAACCTTGCTGACTTCCCGGTAGATTGTCGGCTCGCGGGGCATGCCCATAAGCGTCTTGTGCTCGAGCCCGCCCGGAAGAAGAGCCTGGTAGTATGCGTCATTGCGGTAAGAAACGCGCTTTATTTCCATTAGCGGCTGCTCGCGGATAATGTCATGCGTCTCCGTGAGGTCGACGAACTTGCCCTCTGGCGCGAGTTTCTTGGTGATTCGGCCCTCGATTACAATCTCAGTTTCTGTTGGAACGGGGATTTTGTAAAGTGGGGAGGGAGAAACCGTGAGGGGCTCGAGAGAGTTGGCAATTGTCATCTCATCGAAACCTATGTCCACTGAAGTCGCCCCTCCCAGAAGGAATGGAACTGACCCGCCGACGCAAATCGCCACGTCAAGCTCGCCGCCGTTTCTCTTTATGAATTCGTTCAGGTGCCTGGGAAGAATCCTGAGCACGAGATGCTTTTTGTCAACAACCATCATTCGGTGGAATGAGAGGTTGCCCCCGTATTCCTTATCGCGGGCAGCGACCACTGACGAGGAGAGATAGGGCCCCCCATCACCTTCGCAATGGGTGAGGATGGGGAGTGGTGAAAGGTCGGGCGAGTGTTTCTCGTTGAATGGCGCCTTCCCGGGCTCTTTCGCCTCTTTTGGCTTCTTCGGCTTGTCTATTGCGTCAGCCATCCTGAAGAGGAGGTTTGAGCTCTCGGTTTTCAGGTATTTGGCAACTAGCTCCCTCGTAGCGAAGATGTTCCCGATAACCCTCATCTCTGATTCCTTAATCGACTCCAAGAGCACCGGCCTGCCGTCGAGGGCCTTGAGCAGCCCCGCTGCCTCGTATTTCACTGAGACCGGCTTCTGTATCTTCACGAGCAGGCCGTCTGAATCAAGTTCGTTGAGAAAATCCCTAAGCATGCTTCCACCTCTTGTATTTCGAGTTTCTTATGCTGAGCTGGTCGAGAACCCGCCCCACGATAAAATCGACTAGGTCGGTGATTTTTTTCGGATTCCCGTAAAACCCCGGGCTTGCGGGAAGGATGACAACCCCGAGACGGGAAAGCTTGAGCATGTTCTCTAAATGAATGGGGCTGAGGGGCGTTTCCCTTGGGACAAGGATGAGCTTTCTGCCTTCTTTGATCGCGACATCAGCGGCTCGGGATACGAGATTTGAGGAGTAGCCATTTGCGATGGCCGAAATTGTTTTCATAGAACACGGGCATATGACCATTGCATCGAAAAGAAATGAGCCTGATGCGAGAGGAGAGTTGAAATTATTTTCATCGTGAAGCGTGCTGAATGTTGAAAGCTCCTGGATTGCTTTCTCTTTGTCCTCTAGCTCTTCCTTCGCGATGTCCTTGGCGGATTTTGTCACTATTGTGTGGAGTTCCTGCCCTTTCAGCGAGCGCGCGAGCTCGAGGCCATAGGCAACGCCAGAGGCGCCGGTGACTGCAAGAATTACCCTCATTCCGACACCTAGAGGTTCCTCTTTATGCCCCCCCTGGTGGCTGCCATATGCTGTTTCATCTCAAAAACCACTTCATCCAGGGCTTTTGCTTCAATATGGCCCATCACGAGCTCATAGCCAGACCCACCGGGGGTATCGACACAAATGTCCCCAAAACCAAAAACCCTCCCGAGAATCGAGCGCCGAACCGTTAGGTTATCGATGTTCGCCACCGGAACTGAGCGGGTTACTTTGCTGAATATCCCTTTTTCTACAGCAACTTCTTCCGCGCTGAAATAATAGGTGTATGTAAAAGTGTAGATGGTTGTGTAAATTACAATCATGACGGCAGCCAGAAACACAATCACGAGCGGGATGAAGACGAGGTTGCTGACATCTGCCTGAATTAAAAAGTAAAGGGCGGCCGTTAACATTATACAGGCTATCAGTAGTACTACGAGAAGTCCGTAAAGGCGTTTGAAGCTCGGATGAAGTGTATGTTTTTCGACCATTTAACCACCACCCAACGAACGTGTGCTTATTACACCCCGACTCTTTTAAACTTTGTTTGTATAGTTATTTTATGGCCTTAAACCACGCAGTCGCGAGCGCCCCGACTAAACTGATATTGTTCGGAGAGCATTTTGTTGTCTATGGGACCCCCGGAATCGCAATACCGATTAGCCCAAGAAACTATGTTACAGCAAATCGCCTGGAAGGCGGGCCTAGCTTGCATCTCACAGGAGTAATGGGGGATGCTGTTTTCGAACCTGGTGGGAGGATTGCCGGAGACCTGTCTCTTGGGATGTTCGGAGCCGCGTATCATTTCCTAAATGAGAAGGGAATTGCAAAAAATGGGCTTTTCAAGGCTGATGTGAAACTTGACAGGCGATGTAAGGGGATTGGAAACAGTTCTTCGGTTGGGGCTGCTCTCGGGCTCGCAGTTGCTAGGGCTTCAGGAAAAAGGTTGTTGAAGGAGGAGGTATTTGAATGCGCCCAGCAAGTTGATGGGGTTGCACATGGGGGGCGGCCCAGCGGGATAGACGCAAGGACGGTTGTTGAGGGAAAGCCGCAGATATTCAGGCGATTGTTCTCACCGCCTGGGTTTGAATTCAGACAGACGGGAGTGCTGCTTCCTACGGGGTTTTGTTTGGTTGTTATTGACACGTTCAGGGGAAAAAAATCGACAACCAGAGAGCTTGTGGAGAGGTTTGGCCAAACCGTTGGTGCAGGGGGCCTTCCTGAAACCCTGAGCGATGATGCACGGGCCAGGATATGCGCCCCATATGCTACGATTTATGACAAGGCGGCGGGCCTTCTTTCAAAAGGGACCCCTGATTGCGCAAAAAGCATTGGAGAGTTGATGAATGAAAACCATCTCCTCTTGAGCGAGAGGGGGGTCTCCACTGATGAAATCGAAGTTCTTAGAACCGGGTGCCTTAAGGCTGGTGCTTTAGGTATGAAAATAAGCGGGGCCGGTGGGGAAGGCGGCGCTGTCATCGCATTTGTTAGTGAGAAAAAACTTAGGGGCGTGGAAGCGATTGCCAAAGACCTCGGGTTTGTTTGTTTTGTTGTTGAAATCGCCAAGCAGGGCGCTGTTCTTGAAAAGTAGGTATTCGGGCGTTTAGGTCCTAGTCGGCTTTTTCGCTCTTTTTCTTGATTACACAGATATCTTCAAGAGAGACCAACGGCTCAATTTTTGTCATGTATGGTTCTGTTTCTTTCTTTTGTTCGTCCTTTTTTTCCTTCCTCTTCTTCTCCCTATATTCGGATTTCTTTCGCTCTCTTTCCTCAAACATCTGCCGTTTGGTCTCGTCACGTGATGCCTTTTCGAGCTCTGAGATTTCCCGGTTTGTTTCCTGGAGCTCCTTCCCTATTTTGTCCATCTCTTTTTCACACTCTAGCAAATCAGACTCGAGATAGGCGAGCTTCCTGAACTGCTTATCCTCTGCAGATGCCTCCACTATCTCTTTCTCTGTCTTCTTTATCTCCTTCATGAGTTGGCGTTCCATTTGGAGTGTTGAGGCCTCGGTCTGGACCTTGAATTCCAGCGTCTCGAGCCGTCTTCGAAGGCCCCTGGCATCTGGGCGCCTCTTTCCTTTAAGGACGGTATGCAGGGCGCGGGCCTCGTAGCTTTTATATTTTGCTTGGGAATCGATGTTCTTGAGCTTTGTAAGTAGCGCTTCTCTTTTAGACTCCAGCGCTTGCCTCCTTATCTTTATCTCGTCTGCACCCTCTTTAGGTTCATCGTTTTCCAAAAGAAACACCCAAGCCGAACAGTTTGCGAATGGTAAGGTTTATAATACCCCTTGTTTATAATATTAAAGCTTATGCTCGTCTTCTAGATCTGCCTTCGGGCAGCAAACTGGTCGCCTTGCCAGCGCTCTGCGCTGGCCTAATTTTTTATTTCGCTTCAAGGGCGAACCAATGTTCCTGTGTTAGTCATGGGAAATTTATAAATTTATCTTGTTTGGTTTTATCTTATGCCTTTCTTCTGCCGAGGAGAAATTGGTTGGCCCACAAAACAACTTCGTTTTAGTTGGCTCTTAGCTTAGTATGACTTTTTTCGTTCGCTCAACACCAATCGCGTATATGAGCTTCCCGAGCCGTGGGCCCTTGTCCTTGGATATTAGTGTATTATAGAGCGCTGAAAACATCTCGGCTGGTGGGATGTTTAGTTGTTTTGCAGTTGTGAATATTAGGTTGTGAATTTCTTCGGGCGACATGTTCGGCTTAAGCGTCTCTGCAACTACAAGAACAGCCTCTTTGTGTTTGTTGGGTGGACGCGGGGTGAACTCAAATTGGTATTCTTCTGGCGCATATTTTAGCTCTAGCCATTTTGTTATGTAGGGGAATAGGTAGGAGACCCCCTCCTTATCTCCAACAAGCTCTGCCGTCTTGTCCCAGTCTTTGTAAAGCTGGTGATTCAAGAGAACATCAATGAACTTAGCTTTGAATTTAAGTTGCTTTGTAGAGAAATTGAACGCAACCGCGCGCTTCCTATCCGCCCGAGAAAGCCCCTCAAGGTCGAGGTTTGCCATCTCCGCGGCCCCCTGATAATCTTCGTAAAGGCGGAGCATGTTGTTTCCTGTTGGATCGAAATCCTTGTTCTCTTGCACGTCTGGCTTGAGGAGAAAATATTTTATGATATCAGGCGGTACGAGTTGGATTACTTCGGCGACGCCCATTCCCACTCCTTTTGATTTTGAATATTTCTTTCCTTGCAGCAGTATGAAACCAAATTTGTAGGGCACTGGGGGCGGTTTATGGAGAATCATGTCGTGAACTACAACCACCGTATCCCAAGAACCCCCCCGCGTGTGGTGATCGACGCCACCGCCTTCTGCAGAACTTGGACCGTGGCTTGATTCGAAGAGGTTCATCCAGGCCGGCCAATGGAGGCGCCAAGTTATCTTGTACTTGTGGTCTGTGAGTTTGTTTTCGCCGGAGTGGTCACATCCCTTCGTGTAGCCGACATCCCGGTCGCAAGTGTATGAATAGGATGCGTCATCAAACTGCGTCACCCTGGTTGTCGCTATCCTGCCGCAGTTCTGACAGATCGGCATTATTGGGTTCCAATATTCTGGAAGTTTTTCCCGAAGTGAGGATGTTGAGACTGCTTCGCGGGCCAGTGGTTCGTCTTTTAGGTAGATGCTGGCGAATTTATCGAAGAGCCCCTGCTCATAGAGTTTGTCTATTTTTTGCACTTCAGGCGAAAGTTCGAATTTCCTGCCTATCTCGATTGCCTCGTTGAGAAAGTGGTCCCCGAGAGACTGGCAGCAACCGAGGGGGTCTGGAACGTAAACTAATGGTTTCCCTAAATGAGGTGAAAGGACGGAGTTGTGTTGTGAAAAGACCGACGGAACCGAATCAAACGCATCGAGGATATCAGCGAAGAATATGAAACGCGCCTTATGGCCCTGGTTTGTTAAATGTTGTTGGATAGACGCTGGATAAAGCATCTCACATAGCGTACCTAGGTGGAACGGGCCGCTTGTGGTCATCCCCGATGTGATTAGGTATGGCGGCTTCTTCTGCTCGATGATTTTCTGGGTTATGATTTCAACCCAGTGTCTGTTGTCCGTCATCGTTTGTTTTGTGGGGCATAAGGTTTTTAAAGAAGTCATTGAATAGTTCTATGAGCGATAAGTTCTGCTAGAGGGTGATTTAGATGACGAAGAAGATGTCGGCTCTGTATGGAATGGATATTTACACCGACACTGGGAAGTTTGTTGGTAAGGTTCAGGACCTCATACTCGACCTTGAGCGAGGCGAGGTTTCCAGAATTACCATGGAGCCGATAAACTACAGGACAAAAGAGGACCTAAAAAGAGTTATGACCGAAGCGAGTGTTCTTTACAAGAATGTTAGGTCTGTTGAGGATGTTGTGGTGGTTGCAAAGGGCAACCCAGGCACAATAAAGCCCGAAGAGATACCTGTTGAGAGGGGCAGCCCGAAGTTTGGTTTCATGAGGGAGAAGTAGGGAGACCCCACGCTTCCGGTATTTCTTTTTTAATCTCTTTTCAGCTCTTTTTGTTTGTTTTTTGCCCTAGAGGAACTGCTCGACCCCGCTTGTTTTTGTTTTATAAACGACTATTGAGCCCTCCCATTTTAAAAAGAAGGCGTCTGCTTCCTTTTCTAAGTTATCTTGGGTAAGAATAACTGATTTTGTCTTAAAAGGAGAGTTTGAGATTCCCGATTTCTTTAGTTGGTAATAAAAACGCCGTTTTAGTGTATTATAAGAGTTATAGTTCTTACAAATTAAATCAAACATATATAAAATCATAATGTAACCATAGTTACATAATATATAAAAAACTAACTATTCTACTAACTACTACTAACAACGAATAGCGGAAGTCACCCCCCGCCCCGCTAGCCATCGAGAGAAAATTTAAAAGAAACAGGCTTTGCGTCTAACACAAAACTACCAGAAACAACATCAGCTCCAGCCCGCAAGTACAAACCAGCGGTTTCCTCAGTTATCGCTCCCGAAGCCTCCACAATTATGCCCCTGTCAAGGTTTCGAATCCTATCCGCAACGATTCGAGTTTTTTTAGGTGAAAGATTATCAAATAGTATAATGTCCGGCTTGGCCCGGGCAGCCCAAAGCGCCTCATTCAGAGTTTCAATCTCCACCCCAACAAAAACACCCCTAGCTCTTAACCCCCCACGCTTAACATAAGCAACCGCACGCCGCGTGGCCTCAAAAACAGCCATTACTCTTGACCCGCCCAGTTCCCTTTGGATAATCGTAACATGTTCTTTTTTTATCAGAACACCATCCCCCAACGTAACCCTATGCGCCATGACCCCCCCAACCTGAAGGGCCGCCTTTTCACTCACCCCAAGGCCGGGGCTCGTCTTCCTAAGGGCCGCGAGCCGGTTCTTCCCAAATTTCTTACTTAATCTTTCAGCATTGGTCGCTAGCCCAGACAGACGCGAAAGATAGTTCAATGATGTACGAATCCGTTTTAACACCACCCCTGCTCTTGCGCGAACAACAGCTACGGCAATTCCCGGCTTCAGGGCAGCCCCATTCTTTATTAAAAAAACAGCGTTCTGTGCTCCGATAGCCCATTTGGCTTCTTCAATCCCAGCAAGAACCCCGTTTCCCTGGCAGATTATTTTCCCAGAGATTATCGGGTTCTGCTTCAGAACAGAGGCAGTCGTCAAATCCCCCAAGAAAGCATCCTCAGAAAGCGCAACCCCCACAGAACGTCTTCTCAAACCGCAAAACTTCCTCATTTTCCTCAAATGCGGGGGTGCCTTCCCCTTAAAAACAGCCATAATCTTAACCAAAACCACAACCTATTTAAACTTGTGGTCAGATATATCCAGTAGTTTTGTACATCTAGATTAAAAACCCAAAAATTTTGAGGTGAGAAAATGGTAGGACAAGCACAACTAGGAGGGCAATCCATCCTTGTACTCCCTGAAGGCTCATCGCGTCTTCTCGGACGTGACGCGCAGAGGACAAACATAGCTGTTGCGTCTGCAGTTGCAAACGCGATTAGGACTACACTCGGTCCGAAAGGGATGGATAAAATGCTCGTTTCCGAACTCGGGGACATCGTCATAACAAATGACGGGGCCACGATTCTCGAAGAGATGAACGTCGAGCATCCAGCTGCAAAGATAATGGTGGAGATAGCAAAGACCCAGGACAAGGAAGTCGGCGACGGCACGACTACTGCGGTGATGCTCGCAGGCGAGCTCTTGAAGAACGCAGGCGAGCTTCTAGACCAGGACATCCACCCAAGCTCAATAATAAACGGCTACAAGAGCGCGGCTGTGAGGGTGACAGAATACCTCCAGACAATCTCGAAGCCCGTGACAGCAAAGGACACAAAACTTCTCGAAAAGATCGCCTCGATTTCAATGGGTTCGAAAACCGTGGGAGTTGGCAGCTCGAAGGACTTCCTAGCGAAAATCGTTGTAAAGGCAGTCACCCAGGTCGCTGAGGAGCGGGACGGCAAGACGGTTATTGACGCTGACTTCATAAAAGTCGAGAAGAAGGAAGGAGGCGACATCGAGGACACCGAGCTCATACAGGGTGTTCTCATCGACAAGGAAGTAGTGCACACCAACATGCCGAAGAGGCTTGAGAATGCAAGAATAGCGCTCCTCGATTCGGCGCTCGAGATTGAGAAAACAGAGACAGACGCAAAAATCGAGATAACATCACCACAACAGATGGGCGAATTCCTCGCGCAGGAAGAGAAGATGTTGAAGGACATGGTGGATAAGGTTTCAAAGAGCGGTGCAAACGTTGTCTTCTGCCAGAAAGGCATCGATGATGTTGCGCAGCATTTCCTGGCCAAAAAAGGCATCATGGCCATAAGACGGGTAAAGAAAAGCGACATGGAAAAGCTCGCGAGAGCCACAGGCGCAAAGATCGCTACAAGCCTCGATGACATCGAGAGTTCAGACCTGGGCCACGCAGGCATCGTTCACGAGAAAAAAGTGTCTGGCGAGCAGATGGTCTATGTCGAGAAATGCAAGGACCCGAAGAGCGTAACCATCTTTGTGCGGGCTGGCTCAGAGCACGTTGTCAGTGAGGGCGAGCGCGCGATAAAAGACGGAATCGGGGCAGTCTCGAGTGCAATCCAACTCGGCAAATATGTCACGGGAGGAGGCTCGACTGAAATGGAGCTTGCCCAGGAACTACATAAGTATGCCACAGAGGTTGGCGGCAGGGAACAACTTGCGATAAACGCATTTGCAGACGCCCTCGAGATAGTCCCGAGGACGCTTGCGGAGAGCGCCGGAATGGATGCAATAGACGCCCTGGTTCTCATGAGGAACAAACACAAGAAAGCCGATGGCAGGGGGGTCGGGGTCGATGTCTACGAGGCGAAGGTCGATGACTTAACAGAAAAAGTCATCGAGCCGCTGAAAGTGAAACTCCAGGCAATCGCAAGCGCCTCAGAGACCGCGAGAATGCTTCTGCGCATTGATGACATGATTTCATCAAAAGGCAAGGCAGGCGGCCACGGCGGCCCAGGCGGAATGGGGGGTATGGGCGGCCCAGGCGGAATGGATATGGATTAGAGGTGTCTCCCATATCCTTATTTTCTTCTTCTTCTTTCCTTATTTTTCAATAAGCACAGGCAACCAATCCAACCAAACCCTCTATAAAAACAAGTGCCCTAACATGGCCCCGGTTAAAGCGCAAATAACATTCGTTGTCATCTTATTCCCGATTCCCCCACTCTCAAAAATCCCAAAAACACTATCAACAAAACTACCAAACACCCCCACAACACAAACAGCAAGAACGCCCCAGGCATCATAACGTCCTGGGAACAGGTAATAACTCGCCAGTCCAATCGCAAGCGCCCCATTAAAAGACGCGAGGGAACCCAACAGGCTTATCGCACCGGATTCTCCTCTCTTCGCGAGCTTAAGACTGAACAACTTCCTCGGCGCTTCGCCAAGCACACCAATTTCCGAGGAAAACTTGTCCGCAGTCACTGCTGCGAGCGACCCAACATAAGCCCCGATGCCAAGTTCCGGTTCACGCAACAAGTACGCAGCAAGCACACAAAGCACAGGTATGACTCCATTTGCCACCACGTTCTCCCAACCACGGTTATACTCATAAAGGGCAAGTTTCCTCTTCACATCCGACCTATACTTCGTGGCAATGACACTGAAGACAAGGAATGTTAGTATGAGAAAAAGGTAAGGCCCCCCAAACAAACCCCCAAAATAGAAGACAAGTGCCCCTAACACAAAAGCAACAAGCATACCCGCAGCGTCAAGCAGTAGTAATTTCACCCAATCCGCCCCACAGATATACCGTCTCGAGTCTTTAAATTACTTCATAACAAGCGATTGAAAAGATTCTGTAGAACATCTAGGGCAGCGGCGATGCGCGGTTTGGGCCCCGGAGCCCAAACGGTCCACGCCCGAGTGCGGACCTGCGCGCCCGAGCGCGCAGCCCCAATTGGCACGGTTTGCATCCCAAGATGCAAATGTGCGTTTTTCCCCTCTGGAAAAACAGCATGGCCGCTGCCGTGATGGTTTCTACAGCGCTGGCGCCACCTGAAAATTCTTAAATGATTCCTACTGAACTATTAGTATGGAGATTCTTGATGAACTAGCCTTAGAAGCGCCTAAAATTGACGCGTATATGAAAAAAGTCATCCCATCCGCCAAAGACTCAAAAAACGTCACCGATCCGATTTGGGAGTTACTTAACAGGGGGGGCAAGCGTTTCAGGCCAATAATGTGCATGCTATCCTGCGAGGCAGTTGGTGGTGATCCAAGAACCGCCCTGCACACCGCAGCGATAATAGAGCTCTTCCATAACTTCACACTGATTCACGATGACATCGAAGATGGTTCTGAGATGCGCCGCGGGAAGCCGTGCATCCATAAAATCTACGGGATACCAACGACGATAAACTCAGGAGACGGAATGCTCCTTTACACCCTCAAAGCGATGGAGGGCATAACCCCAGATGTTCGAGAAGTCCTTTACAAAAGTTTCCTTCAAGTCCTAAACGGGCAAGGTATGGAACTCAAATGGAATTCAGAAAAAAAACAAGATGTGCTAGAGGCCGGGTATTTCCAGATGGTTGGGATGAAGACGGGGGCCCTGATAAGCGCAGCTTGCGAGACCGGCGCGATGATAGGGGGAGGGCGTCAAAAACAAATAACAACTTTGAAATCCTACGGAATGGCGGTTGGTATCGCATTCCAAATACAAGACGACATACTCAATCTCATTGGCGAGGAAACACTCTATAAGAAGGAAATAGGGGGCGATATAACAGAAGGTAAGAGGACGTTAATGACAATCCACGCGCTATCCCATACAACCCCAACAGAAAGAGAGGAGTTGATCTCGATTCTAAATTCAAATACAACCGACAAGGCAAATATAATGCGGGGCGTGACAATATTGCAAAAAGCCGGGTCCATCAATTATGCGAAAGAGAAAGCCAAGTCGATGGTGAAGAACGCAAAAAAAGACCTCAAAATCCTGAAAACAAATTCGTCAACGGAGAAACTCCTGCGTCTCGCGGACTTCTTAATTGAACGCGAACTCTGAGGCCAAAAGAGCCATAGTATAAACAAATAGCATGCAGCTGACCAACTTGAATAGTATTTAAATATAGAATGCATTCCCATATTGGTGTCTTGATGAAAAACAGAATGATGCTGTTCGCGGCGGCAATTGTCCTGCTGTCAACATTTACGTCCGCCCAGGGCCAACCGCAATCACCCGACATATCCACAATCAGGCTCATCGCCGTGCTAGCCGGCGTCATCGCAGCAGGAATGTCCTGGAAATGGTATTTTTCAACAATATCAAAGCCCCCCGTTCTGCTCTGGCTCGGCTTCGGGATGGTGTGTGAACTCATAATAAAATGGCTAAACCTATCCCTCAACCCCGCAACAAACAGCCCGGCAGAAGTATTAATCGCTGCGCTTCAGGTAATCTCAGGTGCGTTTTTCCTGAGCGGGTTGTGGGCATTTCTTTGCACGAGATGGCTCAAAGCGAGCCCCGCGCTCTCCAAACAGTTCCTCCTTATACTTGCAATTGTCATCCTTGCGCTTCTCGGTTACGGGGTGCTGAACGGTCAGAGTGGAGATCAGACGCTTATAACATATGCCATTTACGTGCTCACGGCGTTCTGGATGCTCCTCTACATATTCATCACTCTAATGGCCCTCTACGCGTATATACGGACAGATGAGATGATGCTCGCCTGGTTTTCTGCTGGCTTTTCTATGATGGTCTTTACGAGCTGGTACCGGCTCCTCTACTTTCAGGATGCGCTGCTCCCAGAGCAGCAGCTCGTCTCGTCATTGCTCCCACTAATAAATTCAATATGCTATATAATCGGAGTCTACTTGTTCCAGAGGGCGGGGAAAGCCTGAGCGGCTGTCGACCCGCAGGCCAGTAACCAAAGCAACGCCGCTTCCTCTTCACACCGCAACGCTTCAAACAACCCTCAGGCCAATCTTTTTGCTCTCTGAATTCAAAATATGTGCATAATCCCGATAATGTGAGAACGCAGTTACAAGCACCTTGTATTCTCCTGGTTGGGTTTGGAGCTTTCCGAATATCTCAACATCCAATTCCTTCTCCTCTTTTGGACCTACATTCCCAAACCGAATTTCCCTTACTTGGCCGAGGCAGCTCTCGTCAAAGCCCAAACCCTTTGAGACCTTGAGCACAACAGAAGTCATTAGGGGCTCTCCCGTCGCGTTCTTGACCGTAAGCATCAGCCTAACGCTGTTATTCCTATTCGCGACAAGGCGGTAAGGGTTGAACCTATACCTCATCACATATGGTATCTTCTTCGTGAGGTCATCAGAAACATCCTTCTTCCCGAACAGGTCCATTATTCCCATAAACACACCCTCAGGCCGGAATCTGCAGCCTCATCAGTTTGTAATACGAAAAGCCGATGCAAACAAGCGATACCGCCTCGAGAACGTCGACAAGGAGCTTTCCGCCGGGGTCAAATGGCTTGACATTCAGCCACAAGAACTCGATAACATATGCGAGCGACAGCGCGACTATCCCGGTTCCGAGCACAATGTTATGCCTTACGAACCGTTTCTTCATGTAAAATGCAATCACTGGGAGCCGATATTTGGAAATTTTCCATTGAATAAAGAACGCGAAAAGGAAAATCACAGCTAGGCTGGCAAGCATTATTTTCAGGACCTGAAGGACATTTTCGGTCTGGGTTAAGTTGTCCATAACCATTCCAACACCGACCAGATATATATGTTAGGATATTTAAATCCCTGCATGAAGCCGGGCGATGTGCGCATCAAACCAACCGAGCTTTATTCCTCACTCCTTACGGTTTTCGGCCCGCAGGACTGGTGGCCCGCCCGAACAGGGTTCGAGGTCGCAGTTGGCGCAATTCTCACACAGCAAACAAGTTGGAAAAACGTCGAGAAGGCCATTCGCGAGCTAAGGAGAAAGAAGTTGCTAACAGCAAAAAAACTCGCAATAGCCAAACAACCGGCAATCGAATCCTGCATCCGGCCCGCAGGTTTCTACAAGCAAAAAGCAAGGCGCATCCGCCTTCTCGCACAGGAATTCCCAAGAATCAGGGAATCGGCGAAGAAGCTCAAACTGCCTGAACTCCGAACCGAGTTATTGGAATTGGATGGAGTTGGAAAAGAGACCGCGGATTCGGTTCTCCTCTATGCATTCGATTTCCCGATTCTCCCGATTGATGCATACACGCACAGGATAACGCAAAGAATCTATGGCTTTGATGGTGATTACGAAGAGCTCCGCCTTTTCTACGAATCCCGGCTTCCTCGAGACCCGAGCATCCTCAACGAGTTTCACGCCCTTTTGGTTGAGCTTGCGAAAAGGAATTGTTGGAAAAAAGGGCCTGACTGCCAGTCATGTCCGGTTATGGGAGAATGCAAGCCAGCAGGCAGCAAGCTTAAATAAAAACATTGCCCATCCTATTCGTGGGATGATATGTCCGGCCTGACAATGAAGAAGGAACCACCGAACAACGTCACTAGGATTATCAAAACGGTGGTCGACAACGTTCTCGAGGGAGTTTCCGTCAAGGGCACCGGCAGCATTTCCCTTAGGGAAATACAGGAGAAACACTCACCAAAGGTAACGCAGGAGCACGTTGAACGATGGGCGGGGGTCCTCGTGTCCCACGGCATCGCCGCTCTCGAACGCCCGGCAAACCCGCTTGACGCCCCGAAGCTCGCCCTCCAGCACCTGCCTCTTGAGCCGAAAACCCCGGGCAAGAGAAGAATCATCTCGGAGGTTCTCGATTCCTACGACCTCACACTGAAAAACATTCCCGCATTCGTTGAAATCGTCCGAGTCCGCCACGAATTCTCCCCAATGTACGTGCTTCACAGGCCTGAAATCGCCCCTGCAACCGCGGCAATTCTTGATTCGATCAAGATAGAGCTATCCAGGATGCCCGAGATGAAAACCGAGGAGCTCATCGACCCGAAAATGTACTCGGCTGTCGAGGAGAAATTCACGGAAGGCGCGAAAACGATGATTTCCCAGGCATTCCCCGGAATCACGTTCGATGACCGGGTCTTCCTCGCGGATATGCTGATAATAAACATGCTCGGGCTTGGCGATATCGACATCCTGATGGCGGACAATTGGATAGAGGACATAGCGATAAACAACGCCGACGACCCGGTCCACGTCTACCACCGGAAGTTCGGCTGGCTCAAAACGAACCTCATAATCCTCGAAGAGAAGCGCATAAGGGAGATGTGCGAGTCAATCGCCAGGAGGGTCGGCAGGCAGATATCGAACCTCGCCCCTCTTCTCGATGCTCACCTTCTCACAGGAGACCGTGTGAATGCGACCCTCCAGGCAGTAAGCCCGAAAGGAAATACCCTCACAATCCGCCGGTTCGCCAGGGTTCCCTGGACCGTCGTCGACATGATAAACATCGGGAATATGAGCTATGAGATGGCGTCGTTCATCTGGCTTGCGATGCAGCACGAGATGAACCTCATGGTCATCGGAGGGACTGCCGCAGGGAAGACGAGCATGCTCAACGCGCTCCTCTGCTTCGTTCCACCCAATCAGCGCATTGTTTCAATAGAGGACACAAAAGAGCTGAACCTC
Organism: Microcaldota archaeon; assembly: GCA_021813385.1. Lineage (GTDB taxonomy): Archaea > Micrarchaeota > Micrarchaeia > Burarchaeales > JAKAKT01 > JAKAKT01. The sequence continues at coordinate 5,950 of JAKAKT010000085.1, read as the reverse complement.
CCGCAGTTCGCCCACTGGGTCCCGCTTGTGAGCAAGCTCCCGAACCCGGAGGGAAAGGGCGAAATCACGATGCTCAACCTGATGGTGAACTCCCTGCGTATGAGGCCTGACCGCATGGTCATCGGCGAGGTCAGGACGAAGCAGCAGGCGGAGGTAATGTTCGAGGCCATCCACACGGGCCACTCGTGCTACGGGACCTTCCACGCGGACAACGCCGGAAGTGCGCTCAGGCGTTTCACGGAGCCCCCGCTCGAGATACCCTCTGTCGAAATGAGGGGGATGCACCTGTTCATCACCCAGTTCAGGGACAGGCGCAAGAACAGGAGGCGCACAACACAAGTCGTGGAACTCGCCCCCTCACTAACATCTCTTGGCATTGAGCTCAACGTGGTCTATAGGTGGGAATCAAGGACGGACGAATTCGAGCAGGTGAACAACAGTATTCGCGTGTTCAACGAGCTTCAGGAGACCGCAGGCTTCACAGAAAAAGAAATCGACACGGACATGGACGAGAAGACGATGATTCTGAAGTGGATGGCGAAGAACTCGCTCAACGACATAAACAAGCTTGGAGCGGTAGTGGCGAACTATTACCTGGACCAGGAGCGCGTGCTGAGCCTTATAAGGAAGGGCGCAACAGTGAATCAAGTCATGGAATAAGGGGGTTCAAATGCCTGTAAAAGATTTCGAAGAGGAAAAGCCAAAAGGGCTTCAGAAGATACCCTCGGGAATTCCCGGGTTGGATGAGCCGATGGGGGGCGGTTTCGTTAAGGGCCACTCCACGCTGCTATGCGGTCCGCCCGGAGCAGGCAAAACCACGTTTGCATTCCAATTTCTATGCGAGGGAGCGAAAATGGGCGAGCCGGGGGCGTACATATCTTTCGATGAAGAGCAAGGCAAGCTCATACCGATGATGCTCCAATTCGGCTGGGATATAGAAGGGCTTCAGAAGAAGGACCTTCTTCGGATTCAGAAGGTCGGCGCTCTCGAGATACAGCAATTCGCATCCCAGGAAAGCATTCTCCTTATAGAAATCATCCGCTCAATTGGAGCTAAGCGCGTTGTGGTCGATTCACTGACAACATACGAGCTCTTGTTCAAGGTCGACTACGAGAGAATGCTTTACATAAAGCGGCTTATAGACGAGATAGTTGGGAGGGGATGCACAATGCTTGCGACATCCGAGGCGCCGCCAGGAAAGCTGAGCAGGTTCGAGATTGCAGAATTCATCTTCGACACAGTGATAAGCCTGGACTTCAGCAAGCAGACAAAGACGGGCAGGAGCCTCGAGATAGTCAAAAACAGGGGCAGCCCGCACAAACTCGGCCCCCTCCCGTTTGAGATATCAAAGAACGGCGTGTCCGTTCCGCCGCGTTAAACACCATCGACGCAACAAAGTTGGTCCCCTTGAAAATCATTCAGGTTGTTCACGCCTTTCCTCCAGACATCGGGGGCATTGAAGCCCACGTGTACCACCTTTCAAAAGAAATGGCCAAGAAGGGGCACACAGTAACCGTAGTAACAACAAAAACAAACGGGGCCCCAGGTTCAGATTCGTTTGATGGCGTCAAGGTAATCCGCTACTGGGCGTTTTCTCTCCCGATTTTCTCATCCGTCCGGTTCATCCCGTTTCTCCCGCTTCGCCTCGCCTTCATGGATGCAGACATCTACCACTCGCATGGCTATGGCTCGACCCAGCCGTTCTTCACCTCTCTCGCTGCGTTCATCACCCGCAGGCCGTTCATATTCACCATTCACGGCTATCCGAAGCTAAAAGGACTCGGGGGAGTTTTCAAGTGGCTCTACACGAACGTGCCTGCCCGGGTTTTCCTCCGAATTGCGAGGAAGGCAATAACTGTCACCGATGCCACCATGCCAGACATCGCCGGCGAAATTCCCAAAGAAAAAATAGTGACCATACCAAACGGGGTTGATTTTTCCCGCTTCGCTCCGAGAACTCCCCTTTCCTCGCTCAAAACCGACACCATCGCCTACATCGGCCGCTTCGATGCCTACAAAGGAATAGAAACGCTTATCCGGGCATTCGCAATCGTGAAGAAGAAACGCCCGGGCTCGAAACTCAAGCTCATCGGCAAGGATGAAGGGATAGCAGATTCCCTAAAACGGCTCGCCTCAGGGCTCAAAGTTGAAATTGAAATCTCCGGGGCAAAGCCAGAAGAAATGCCCAAAATATACGATTCCCTTTCTGCAGTGGTCCTCCCAAGCAAGTATGAGGGGCTGAGCCTGGTTCTCCTCGAGGCAATCGCCTCTGGCAGGCCGATGCTCTCGACCCCCGTGGGGGCAGCTCCAAAGCTTTTCGAAGAAGTTTATAGGAAGGACGCGCCAAAGTTCCTTTTTGAGATAGACAACCACTACGAGCTTGCAGGCAAAATCCTCAACGTTCTCGAGAACAAGAAGGAATTCGAGGCAGCGTGTTCTCGTGCAAGGGAAGAGCTGATGAAAAAATATTCCTGGGAAGTTGCAGCTACGCAGACGCTCAAGGTTTATGAAGAAGCCCTCGGTAATAAAACGGTGAAATGAGCCTATGCGGGAACGCAACCGGCCAACATAATGGAGTGATGATATGGCAAAATACTTCGGGACAAACGGGATTCGGGCAAAACTCGACGTGATTACTCCGGAGTTCGTCTCCCGCATGTCATTTGCATTCGGAGTCTGGTGCAAGAGGGGCAAAGTCATCCTGGCCCGCGATACCAGGGTTTCGGGCCCGATGCTCCACCACTCGGCTCTCGCCGGCCTCATTTCAGCAGGCTGTGACGTCATTGACCTTGGCGTTTCTCCGGCCCCGACAGTCGAGCTCATGGTAAAAAAACTCAAGGCAGATGGCGGCATAACAATTACCGCTTCCCACAACCCGCCCGAATGGAACGCATTGAAATTCGTCGACAAGAATTCAGTGGCCGTTTCTTGGGAAAGAGGGGAAGAGGTCGAGCGGATTTTCGAAGACCCAAACGTCCCCAGGGCGGAATGGAACAAGCTAGGGAAAGCGACAGAATACAAGCTCGCGATTGACGACCACATCGCCGAGATTCTTGCAAACGTCGATACCAAGCCAATCAAAACGAAGCGCCCGTTCATTGTTCTTGATTGCGCAAACGGCACAGGGTCCCTCTTGGCCCCAACCCTGTTCCGGAAACTTGGCTGCAAGATTCTCACACTCAACGCCCAGCCGGACGGTTTCTTCCCAGGCCACAACTCCGAGCCAACCCCCGAAAACCTAGCCGACCTAATTGCTTCGGTGAAGGCGACTGGCGCCGACATGGGGATTGCCTGGGACGGGGACTGTGACCGCGTCATATTCATTGATGAGAAAGGGAATTACATAATCGGAGACAAGAGCTACGCACTCTCAGTTGAGATTGCCCTAAGCGAGTCCAGGGAGAAAAAGCCAAAAGTCGTGACTACTGTCGCCACCTCTGACACAATTAAGGACATAACCAGGAAACATGGCGGCGAACTCATTTACACAAAAGTCGGCGGCCCGTATTTGGCCGAGGAACAGATACGGTGCAAGGCGGTTTCCGGTGGCGAAGAGGCAGGGGGCGTAATCTGGCCAGCCCTCTCGCCAGGCAAGGATGGCTTCGCGACAGCGGCAAAGATTCTCGGACATGTCTGCAGAACCGGCAAGCCCCTCTCCCGCCAAATAAATTCACTCCCACACTACTACAACTCGAAAACCAGAATATACTGCAGTGCAGAGCAGAAGTTCGCAGTAATCGAGAAGCTCAAACTGGAGCCGCTCGAGAAAGGCGCCGAATCCCTGACCCTCGACGGCCTTCGGGTCAATTCAAAGGAAGGCTGGGTCATCCTCAGGCCCTCGGGCACCGAGCACCTAATCCGAATTTTCGCGGAAGCGAAGACTCCAAAGAAGGCGAAGGCACTCATGGAGAAATACGAAAGGAAAGTGAGGGAGCTCTTGAAGTAAGCCCATATTCTTTCGTCGGCGACCCCAAGGAATACGAGAAACTGCTCGGGCCCCGGGTCGAGGACTTGGAAACACCGAGACGCGGACATCAGGGTTCCAGGACTTGGAACTTCTTCCAGTTGGTTGTTTCTGGGTTTCGAGACGCGAACACCCGGGTTCTTTTTGAGTTCTATGCGCCATACGATTCGGCAATCTATTTAAACCTGTCCGGCGAATTCCTTCTTTCGTGGGGGAATGAAAGAAAAAATAGCGTTCAGCATCGATTCATCGCTCCTCAAGAAAGTCGACGCGATGGTTGACGAAGTAAAGGTCAAGAGCAGGTCCCACGCCCTCGAGATTCTCATAAGGAAAGCTCTCGGAGAGGACGAGGTGAAGGGCGCGCTGATTCTGGCAGGCGGGGAGAGCAAGAAGGACAACTACTCCACGACCCGGCCAATGCTGCTCTTCGAGGACAAGCCGATTCTCCAGCACATAATCGAGTGGCTCAGGAAATTCGGAATCACGAACATCACAATCTCGGTCGGCTATATGCGCGAGGAAATCGAGTCCTACTTCAGGGACGGCCACGATTTCGAGGTAAAAATCGACTACATGCGCGAGGACGAGCCCCTTGGGACAGCGGGGCCGCTATACCTTGCGAAGAACAGGTTCGGTTCAACTTTCGTCGTAATTTATGCCGACGTCCTGTGCGACATAGACCTCTCGGACATGATCTCCCACCACAAGCAGTCCAAGGCCATAGGGACAATCGCACTCAAGGAGGTCAAGGACGCCCGCAAGTACGGGGTTGCCAACCTCGACGGGAATAAAATCACGGGATTCGTCCAGAAGCCCGAGCCGGGGAAGGAACCGAGCAATCTCGCGAATGCAGGGGTCTACGTCTTTGAGCCATCGGTTTTCGACCACGTGCCGAAAAAGGGGATGCTTGAGACCGAGGTCCTAGGGAAGCTATCGAAAATGCGCGCCCTCAACGGATACGTGTTCAGCGGAAAGTGGTACGAAGCTTAGTATAGCGGCAACCGGAGGTTTTTTCATGAAAGCATTCGTCTTGTGCGGAGGCAAAGGAACGCGCCTTCGGCCATACACGTATTCGATTCCAAAGCCCATGCTCAGGCTAGGCAAACGGCCAATTCTCCAATTCGTAATCGGCAATCTCTCGTCATCCGGCATAAAGGACCTAATCCTCACAGTCGGCTATCTCAAGGAGCAGATAATAGAATACTTCGGGGACGGGAAGAGATTTGGCGTCAAAATTACCTACTCAGAGGAAGAGGAGGAGATGAATACGGCGGGCTCGATTCTTCCTTCCAAGGGCGCGATAGACTCTACGTTCGTTGTAGTGATGGGCGACCACCTTTCGATGGCCGACCTCGACAAGATGGTGAGGCACCACAAAAAGAAAGGGGCAATCGCGACAATCGGGCTCAAGGAGCAAGGGCTTCCTCTTGAGTATGGGGTAGCCGAGACAGACGATGCAGGGTTTGTCACCGGATTCAAGGAAAAACCCATACTTCGAAATTACGTGAACACGGCCATTTATGTTTTCGAGCCGGAGATTTACAAGTTCATAGCCCCGAAAGATGATTTCGCGAAGAACGTGTTCCCGAAGCTCCTAGACGCAGGTGAAAAAATCAATACCTACGCGATAAGCGAATACTGGCTCGACATTGGGCGAATCAACGATTACGAGCGGCTTGACCAAACGCTTTCGATTTTCGACCTCGCGTTCCACCACCACTCGAAGTCGCTATAATGGGTTCATCAGCCACGAATCAGCCCCCCCGACCTCGCATTCCACACAACTCAAAATCGCCATGACGACCAATCCGGCCTCGGTGCAAGTTCACTGGCTCGCGTCCACCGCTTCTCACCGCCCTAATTAGTGCAGGGGTCTTAGGGGGCAGCGAGCCCCCTACCGCCTAACCCTACCCGCTTTAGCGGGTGGATACAGGCGGACAGCCAGGGGAGTTTGAGGGGAAAGCTGGTTTTCCCCTCAATGTTGTT
>JAKAKT010000071.1 GCA_021813385.1 Microcaldota archaeon | reverse complement strand
AGAGAACAACCGACTTGAGCCTGATTTCCATAGCCGCTTTCACCATTTTCCCACCCAAACGGGTGGGTGAAAGCGGACATAAGTTCGTGCACTATTTTAGGACAAATGTGTGTGCACTCTACACCTAGGTAAAAGAATATACATGAGATTGCAAACAAAACAACAAACAATCCCGCCAGTCTTTTCCCTTTGTCAGTGTCCTTGGTGATAAAGAGATAGACGGTAATAAGCAAACTTACAACAAAACCCACTAAGGAAAGCACAAGTGCATAGTAGGATATTTGGTTTGGCAAGGGGTCGGTGCAAGCTCGCGGGCAAGAATTGTGAAGGCCAGTCGATACGAGCGCAAGAACAGTCGAAATAACCATAATAGATAGTCCAACTTTGTAAGCATTAGCGATTTTCACTCAAACCACTTTCGTTTGTAAAAATAATATCGGCCGTAGTTTTTAAGCATTTGGACGCTATTCCTCTTCCTCGAATTCCCCGAGCTTCCTCTGCTTCAAATTATCGAGGGTCGCCCACTTTGTCCGAAGGTATTTTTGGAGAGTCTTGTTTGCGAGATTCTTTTTCACGAAATCGATTGTTCTTTCATCAGAAGTATAACCACTGCCAAAATCGAAATCGAGTTCTCTTTTTATTTTTTCAATTTCTTCGTCCCTCTCGACTTTTGCGGCGATTGATGCTGCGGAAACAATCGGGTAAGTTGAGTCGGCCTTGTGCTCGCTCACGATTTTCGGGATGTTCGGGTTGTAACTCCTAATCCTTTTCTCGAATCTCGCTGTTACTGTGTCCGGCGAATCAACAAAGAATTCCGAAACTTCCTCGCCCTTCATTCCCTCCGCAATCTTCATCGCCTCTATTTCATTCAGGCTGTGCTTTTTCATCAGCGAGTTCAGCTCTTCAGCTGTGATTTTTACTAATTTGAAACGGCAGACAGGGGCGAGCTCTTTATAGAGGCGGGTTCTGGCGGAGGGTGAGAGGAGTTTTGAGTCGCGAGCGCCAATTCTTTTTATTTCCTCGTCCGAACCCTCGGGGGCAAAAGCTATCCCGATTACCAGCGGGCCGATTAAGCACCCTCTGCCGGCTTCATCTGCTCCTGCGATGACGGGCCGCAGGGGTTGGCTCGAGCGCTTTTCCGGTTCCTCGGCCTGATTACTGGTCAAGCCGGACATTGGTCGCATAAGTAGGGATTGGGATAATAAAAATAAAAGCAGAGCGGGCTTTAAAGGCCCTTCTTGTCAACAATAATGTGGTCTGAAACAGCGAGAACAGCGTTGTATTTCACGAGAATCAGGCCGTCTGATTTGTGGAGTGTCCTTGCAGTCGCGTTGTCCGGGTTCGGCTCAATAACAATCGACTCGAGCTTTCCGCTCACTTCGTTAACATTCACGTCAACTAGCTTTCCAATCTCCTCGCCTTCATTTGTAATTAGCTTTTTGCCTGCGAGCTGCTTTGCAATCACGAATTTGCTCATACTACCACCTTCGTTGCTGATTTTCTCTGGGACATTTAAATATCTTTCTGTGCCCTATTCTCTCGAAGTGATACATTGGGATTTAAGGCTGCAGTAATTGATTTGGACGGGGTGCTCGTGCTTGGGAATGACGCTGTTCAGGGCGCGCCAGCAGCCATAAAGAGGCTCCGCGAGCTTGGGCTGAAATTGAGGTTCATGACGAACAACGCCACGAGGAGCAGGAGGATGCTCAAAAAATACCTTTTCGAGAACGGGTTCTCGATTGAGGAAGAAGAGCTGATGAGTTCAGCTTATTGCGCCGCGAGCTACTTGCGCGAGAAGTTCGGGAATGGGAGGGTTTTCATAATCGGGGAGGAAGGGCTGGCTGAGGAGCTAGACAGGGCCGGGTTCGACCTGGTCGCGGATGAGGGAGCGGACTTCGTGGTCGTTGGGCTTGACAGGCATTTCACTTATGAGAAGCTGGCGATAGCACTCAGGGCCCTGAAGAGAGGGGCCAGGTTCATCGCTACGAACGAGGATGCGACACTCCCGACAGAAAGCGGGCCATTGCCTGGCGCGGGTTCGATGGTAGCCTCTCTTGTCTGGGCATCGCAAAAAAAGCCGGATGTTGTAGTGGGCAAGCCGTACCTCCTGATGTTCGAGCAGGCACTCAAGGAGCTTGGGACTAAGGCGGAAGAAACGCTCCTGGTAGGCGACAGGCTCGAAACGGATATTCTCGGGGGGAACGACATGGGCCTTTATACGGTGCTGGTGCTGACGGGGGTTTCGACAAGGGCGGACATTGAAAACTCCGGGCCGGATTACAAGCCAAAGCTGATTCTCGATTCGATTGCGCAGCTTCCAGAAAAACTGGGCGAGATTGAGATTTAGTTGTTTTAAATTTATTGCTTTAAAGTGAATGGCGAGTGGTAATATGGTGCTGATACTCGGGCTTCATATCGGGCATAACTCTTCAGTTTGCCTCATGAGGGACGGCGAGATTGTTTTTGCTGCCCAGCAGGAGAGGTTCGACAAGATTAAGAACTCGGGCGGCTTCCCCAAGGATGCGATCGACTGGATCCTCCAGACAGCTGGAATTTCAGCCCAGCAGCTTGATGCCGTGGCTGTGAGCGGAGAGACCATTGTTTGGTTTCCGCTCGACTTGCCGCCAACTGGCCATGAGGCCGGCATAAGCATTACCCCGAAAGCACTTGCGACAATGCTTTGGAGAAGGATAGACTACGGGCACCAGAACCTGAGAAAATTATTTTTTCCGCTCGTGATGAAGAACAGGGTGAGGAACGGCCTGATTGGTAAGGAATGGCTTAAGAAAGAGATTCACTCAGCCTATGGGATTCCTTTCGAAAAAATGTTTTTCATCCACCACCACATTTGCCATGCCTATGCAGCTTACTACGGGGCGTGCAAACGGTCGAAGAAGCCGCTTACGCTTACTGTTGATGGAGAAGGCGAAGAGTATTGCGCCGGAGTAAACCGGATTGCTGACGGAAAGCTCGAAAGGGTCGCGAGCACACCGTTCTTCAATTCAATTGGCTATGTCTACAGCATTACGACCACTTACCTTGGGATGAAGGCTCTTGAGCATGAATACAAGGTGATGGGCCTTGCCCCGTATGCGAAAGAGTATTTCATGAAAACATATGACAATGTTTTCAAGGATGTCATCGATGTCGACACAGAAAAGCTGGTTTTCACAAGCCCGTTCCCCCTCACCCGCTTCATGTATCGCCTGCAAGAAAAAGCAGGGGGCGAGAGGTTCGACAACATAGCCGCAGCCTTGCAGTACCTGACAGAGCAGGTGGTTGGGAAATGGGTGAAGGCATCGGCGGACAAGCTCGGTTTGGACGAGCTTTACTTGGGCGGCGGGGTCTTCATGAACGTGAAAATGAACATGAAGCTCGCTGAGATGCCCGAAGTGAAAGACATAAACCCATTCCCGAGCTGCGGGGACGAGTCCACTCCTTTCGGAGCCTGCTATTATGTTTATTTGAACCATTTTTGGGAAAAGCCTAGGGAAGCTAAAGGGATTCGCGAGCTATACCTGGGGCCAGAATACTCGAACGAGTATATTGAAGAATTGATTAAGAAGAGGGATTTGAAGAGAAAATACGGGGTCGAGTTCCATAAGGATGTTGAGGGCGAGATTGCAGAACTGCTTTCAAAGGACATGATTGTGGCGAGGCTTGCTGGGAAGAGCGAGTGGGGGGCGCGGGCTCTCGGGAACCGCTCGATTCTCGGAAATCCCTCTAGGATGGAAACGTTCTACAAAGTGAATGACCAGATAAAGATGAGGGACTTCTGGATGCCGTTTGCGCCAACTGTTCTTGCTGAGAGAGGAAAGGACTACGTCCTGAATCCGAAAAAGCTCTGGGCGCCTTACATGATAATGGCGTTCCATTCGACTGAACTCGGGCAGAAGGAATTGATTGCAGGCATCCACCAGTCCGACAAGACGTGCAGGCCCCAGTTGCTCGAGAAGGATTGGAACCCCAGATATTACAAAATCTTAAAGGAATTCGAGAAAGAGACGGGCATTGGCGGGGTTCTGAATACGTCTTTCAATTTGCACGGCGAGCCAATGGTTTGCTCGCCTGAGGATGCAATTCACACGTTCGAGGACTCGGGGCTCGAGCATTTGGCAATGGAGAACTGGGTTATCTCGAAAAAATAGGTTTATTGAGAACCTAGGTTTTGGCTGCGGACCCGATTTTCTCGAAGAAATAGTATTTTTTGCTCTTCAATTCTTTATTGCCTTTACAAGAGAAATCATGTAGGTCACGTTTCCGCTTTCCTGCTTCTGGCAGGCTTCTTCATAAGGCATTTCGACGAAAAAATTGCCGTCCTCGTTTTTCTTTAGCTCTATTACCTTGAGTTCTTCCAAGCGGAGATTGGCTTCGGAGATTATTCTCTTAATCCGTTTATCGTCGTAGCTCCTCATTGCCGGGATAAGCCGCATCTCCTTCCCGGCAAAAGGCATTGTCAGAAGGAGGATGCCCCCTTTTTTCAGAACCCGTGCTGTTTCTTTCACTGCATCGATGTCCCCGTCCTCGTTTTCCCATTTGTCCTTATAATAGCCAAAATGCTCGATTGCCGATATCGAATAAGCATAATCGAAATGCCCGTCAGGGAACGGAAACTTTTCTTTCAATGGGTCGTGAATCAAGTGCGTGTAGTTCTTATGCCTCAATGGAAATTTCCTGATGTCGACCCCAGTAACCTTGAAGCCCATCTCCGAGAGGGTCAGTGCAGGGATGCAGAACCCGGAAACAACGCCTAGGTCCATTGCTCTGCCCTTCGGCTGGGCGCAAAGCCTGCTCAGAACGAATGAGTACTCGTTCGTCCTGTCGGTTATGTTCATGTCAGTATCTACGACGAACCTGTCGTAATCCTTGTCTAGAAGCAGCTTGATTCCTCGCTTTGCAAGCATGCGCGCTTTCTTTAGGAACGTTATCAGTGAATCACCCAGTAAATCAGTAATCTCGAATGAGTATGTGAAATTAATAAAAGTAACGATTTTCGTGGTAATCGGATTGTTCTAAATCGGTTATTTGTGGTTGTTGCCGGTATATTTCGAAATCGTGGTGCCCGATGCCGGGAGTTTATGGCTGTTGCCAATCGATTTCGTAATACTCGGGGTTGGCTCGGGTCATGGTTGTTGCCAGTCAATCTCGTAGTATTCGTATTTGCTTCCGGGGAGTTGAATGCGGCGGACCTTGTAATAAGTCACTGCCGTCTCCCTATCGGCAATAGCGAGCATCAGTTCGAGCCCCTTCGCTTTGCTCTCCTCAATCGCCTGCGCCAGCTCTTCCCCTCCGATTTGCTCCTCTTCAGAGAGTGAGAACATGAGGAATCTCGGCCGCCCGTCCTTCGGGGTTTCTATGCCCCCTTTCTTGCGGTGATATAAGAGGAAGTCGAGCTCCTGCCTTCTTTGCTTCTTCGCCCGGCTCCCGGGAATCGCGAGAATGAATGTCTTCTTTACTGAGTGGGCGACCCGGATTGCCCTCGCCCATTCCGATATTATCATCTTGCTCCTCCTCGGGAACACATGGATGACGTGCTTCGAATGAATCCATTTTTCTATTTCCCGGGTCGGGGATGCGTTCGGGAAATAGAGCCTGAAATGGGTGCCGAACTTGAAGCCAGACTTAAGGATAAACCCATGGAGGCGCCAGTCCTCGTATACTTGATACATCAGCGGGAAATCCGGCCTCCTCTTTTTCGCGAGCTTGACCACGTCCCCCTGAGTCGAGTTTGCGAGCGAGAGCCCGCAATGCTTCATCATGAAAACCGTCTCATACACGTCGAGTTTCAAGAGCCTGCCCCTGTGTTCCGCCTTGTAGGAGCCGAACTGCCCCAGCCAGTAGTTGTCATAGAGCTCTTTCCCAGTGGTCTCGTCATCAATCACTGCAACTAGGTCCTCTGAGAAAAAAAGGCCTTGGAGAGCATATTTTGGGGGCTTGAACACGCCCTTAGGGTAGCGCTTGACTGGATTCATCCCATAGTCGCCATGCGCTTCCTCGACAGGCCGGAGAATGAGGCCCCTGTCGCGCCAGTCCTTGTAGGTGAAATACCGGGCCATGAGCTTGGGAGTCGTGAATTTCGAGGCGAGCTCGTTGAACTTGAGTTCGTTTAAGGACTTGTCCCTGATTTCCCCATTCCTGATGTCAATTAGGTAGAGGGCCTCCTCAGGAGTAAGCATTATCGTTCCCCTATCCATCTTCCCGTAAAATCCGCGAACCAGCGCTCCTACCGACTCGGGCTCCGAGACGGTTACAGCATTGGTTTCGCGGTCGAATTCTAGTTTCACGCCCATGCTGACACCGCGTTCTGTTTGATATGGGAGGACAGGGTAATAAAGGTTTCAGTTGGTTTAACTGAAAATCAGTAGCAAATGTTTTAAAAGAAGGGAGCGAAAGGTATTCGGGTGTTTATACGGAAGAAGCAAGAGTGAAGAGCGGGGTCCCTGGGCTTGACAAGATGATGCAGGGAGGTTTCCCAGCCGGCAGCATCGTCCTAATCGCAGGGGAGTCCGGGGCTGGGAAAACTACCATTGGTCTCCAATTCTTATATTCTGGGGCTACCCAGTTCAGGGAAGCCGGGATGCTCATTTCTTTCGAAGAGAACAAGGACTCGATAAACAAGGAGATGGCTGCATTTGGCTGGAACCTTGAGGCTGCTGAAAAAGAGAAAAGGATAGTGGTTCTCGAGTACCCGCCGCAGGAGGTCGGGCACTTCATGGCCCAGGAAGTCATAATCCACGATGCTATCGAGGAATACGGGGTCAAGAGGGTGGTTATTGACTCAATTACAACCTTCGCTTTGATGTACGAAACCGAGCACAAGAAGCGTGAGGAAGTCGTCAAGCTCGTAAGCAAACTGAAGAGATGGGGATGCGCAGTCCTGCTAACTTCTGAAGTAGAGGAGGACAAAAAGGGCGAGCTTAGGGCGAGGTTCGGCCTCGAGACCGTCTGCGATGGCGTCATTTATCTTTATAATGAAAGAAAGAATGAGGTTAGGGCTCGTGAGCTTGAAGTCTATAAGATGAGGGGGACAGCGCACGAAGAGAAAGTTGTGCCGATGAAGTTCACGAGCACCGGAATAAGCCTCTAGAATTCCTGAATTATCTTCTTCTTGGGAAGCTCAAACGGTTTTATTGGGTTATAATGGTTCATCGGTTCCTTCGCTAACTTCTCATTCCAGGGGAACCTGACTTTGTGCTTTTCCTGTTCGGTGTTGGACTGGTCAGCCATACAACCACCTTTTCGGATTGACTTTCGCTAATAATATGGCGGGCGTAGTATTTAATAGTTGGTTTTATATGCCTAACTGGGGCTAAAAACCAGATTTTACCTCGAAAGATTCGCATTTTGAACCTACGTCTTTAAATAGGAGAAAATGTATAAAAAATAACGAACGGAAAAGACTAAGTACTGTTGGACTGTGGGAGGTATACGGTACTAGTTCTAGAAAACGTTAGGAGGAATGCGGTATGGATTCTGAAGGACAGAGTAGAGGAAGAGGGTTCGGCATGGATGTCCCGAAACCAGTTAAGGTCGGCGATGAGCTCGACGTTACTATTGAGGCTGTTGCCTCGAAGGGCGATGGCATTGCTAAGAAGGACGGATTTGTCATTTTTGTCCCTGGCGCGAAGAACGGTGAGACGATTCGCGTAAGGATAACTAATGTAAAGAGGACCTGCGCAGAGGCGGAACTCGCAAGTGCAGGTGCCCCTGCAGTGGCCCCCGAGACCGGGGAGAGCGCATAAATGAGTGGGAGGTTGGTGAACCATGGAAGACACTTGTCCAGATTGCAAAAACAGGAATCTAACTCATGATTACGAAAAAGGCGAGCTTTTCTGCGGCGCCTGCGGCCTAGTGATAACCGAAGGCATGATGGATGAAGGCCCTGAATGGAGGGCGTTCAATGCCGACCAGAGGAGGGAAAGGGCCCGCGGTGGTGCGCCCATCTCTTACATGAGGCCGAACAAGGGCCTTGTGACTGAGATTGACCAGTACAACCGTGACATTCGCGGGGCAAGGCTTCCTTCGAAGAAGCAGGCCCAGTTCTACAGGATGAGGAAATGGCACAAGAGGGCGAGCATCGCAGGCTCGACTGAACGGAACCTCGCGGTCGCGCTCTCCGAGCTCAACAGGATTGCTTCTTATCTCGGCCTTCCGGACAGCATCAGGGAGTCCGCAGCACTGACGTATAGGCGCTGCGTCGACAAGGGCCTGATTAAGGGAAGGCTGATTGAGAGTATTGTTGCAGCTGTGCTCTATGCGAAGTGCAGGGAGTGCGGAGTGCCGAGGACTCTTGCCGAGATTGCTGAAATCTCCGGGGTAAAGAAGAAGGAGATTGGCAGGGCTTATCGGAACATCTCGCATGAGCTCGACATGAAGATACCGCTTGCGGACCCGAGCTATTATGTCCCGAGGTTTGTGGCGGCGCTTAAGCTTTCAGGAAAGGTTCAGGAGACTGCTTTTGGCTTGATGAAGAGGGCAACGCGAAAGAGGCTTATTTCGGGCAGGGGCCCGACAGGCCTTGCAGCTGCTGCCGTCTACACTGCCAGCGTGATGTGCAACGAGCAGAGGACGCAGAAGGAAGTCGCTGACGCTGCCGGCATCACCGAAGTGACAATCCGGAACCGCTACAAGGAGCTGAAGCGCGAGCTCAACATAGACGCCGAGTAAAATCGGCGCCCCGGCTTTTTCTTTTTCCTCTTATTTTTCTACCTTACTTCGATTTTCTGCACTTCGCTTACTTCCAGGACTTTTAAGGTCCCGAAGGGGCGGGCCTCATCGACTTCGAGAACGAATTTTCCCTTAATCAGCAGGTCGCCCTGGTTCTTCAGGTGCTCGAACTGCGCAGGGAATTTGGAGAACAGCTTCCCCTTCATCTGGCGGCTGACCGAGAAGCCCAATGCCGAGGACTCGCTGCAGTTCTGCCCGAAATGGCCCCTGAATGTATGATTTGTGTCAGATGTCTCGTTCCATAATACGACCCCGAGAAGTTCTCCTCTATTCATGAAATGTTTGATTTGTTCAACCCCTAGCTGGTCTCCATCCACGACGAGCAGCCTGGAGGGGCATATCAGTCCTGAGCTTTGGGCCGTGTTGGTGAATACGGAGGGATTACCCGGACTTCGATGTTCGAAAGTGGGCAGCCAGAGCATCTCCCCGAACTCCATTGTTTTGTTCCCAACAAGGTCGAAGCCGAATGCCGCTATTGCCGGGTCTTCTGTTGCAATCCCGCACAGGTCCCTGAATTCCTCGGTTCCCCTGTTCCAGGGTATCGGTTCCCTTTTTGGTCTTTTCAGCTCCCCCAACTCGTAAAACATCTCCGTCGGCAACCGGCGAGCATTCTTTCGAACTCCGCAGCCTGGAGCGCGAACAACCGCGTTTTGGAGTTGATGTTCGTCAGCGCCCACTCCAGGTATAACGGGCCGCTCTTCCCCAACTCCAAAATGCTTCGGAAAAGGCCGGTGAAAAGACTTCTTTTCATCTCGTCGCCAAGTCCCTGGAAAAACGAAATGACCCTTCTGATTTCCCAGAGGGAAGGTTCCCTGGGCCCTCTAACGCCAGCCACTTCGATATTGTCTCCAACTCCCAAATCCATCTTGCCGACCTCGCTTTCGAGTGTATCCACATTGAAGGCGACATACCTGCCGCGACCCTTTACAACCACCGAGGGGCATCCATATGCCCATTCGACTACTGCATTTCCCCTCTTCGTGCAGCTGGAAGTGTAGGCAATTCCGGAAACAAGAGGGGCGAAATAACCGGATGAATTGTTTTCAGCCAAGAAGGTCTGCCCGGCATAAGCCTGGAAGAGCACTCCCTGTGCTTCCGGGTCGCTGGCGAGCACATAGCTGATTTTATTTCTGATGAGCGGGATGAGCGGCTCCTGCCCGGGGTATCTGGTTTTGCGGTCCTGGCTCGTATACCAAAGCGGGATGATTTTGCTCTCTCCCTTCCCGGTTCCAGTCGGCCTTCCGTTGTTTCGTATAATCGCATAATCTTCGAAAGGGCCTTCGGGCCGGTATAACCTGCTGAATCTCGCGATTGCCCGGGTTATCTGCTCGTCCCTGCAATCCGGAAGCAGAAGAGAAAATGGCGGGATTGAGAGCCCGGCGCCTCTCAGGACCCCCTTCAATCGAATCAGTTCGGAAGCCTTATTTGGACCTTGAGAGGAAGTGGCATGCATGCTCAATTATTATGGGATTTTAA
>JAKAKT010000035.1 GCA_021813385.1 Microcaldota archaeon | reverse complement strand
CCCATTGCGGCTTTTGCAGCGAAGCTGCACACCAAGGCGAGAGTTATAAAGACGTTCAGCGAGGTTGATTAGTATGGTTGGCTATTACCGTTCGCTTCGAGGTGTCAAAATTTCCGGGAAGCACAGTAAAGAAGGGATGTCCGCTCGGGCTTATCATGTTTTCCTTCTCCCCCCGATGTTGTATATGTCCCATTTGACTGATTTCTTTTTCTCGAGATCTTCGCAGATTTGTTCGAGAACCGAGGACTTGAATTTCCCGAACTGGTCTTTTGGCAATGGGGCGTTTCCTATCGAGTAATTCAGGTTCTTCACATTGAAACAGAACATCCCCTCGCGGACGTTCTCGCAGTTATGGGAGAAATAAAGGTCCGCGCAGCTCTTGCAATTATCGACCTCGAACACCCTCGAAACTTTTTCTGAATGAAAGGCCTTGATTGCGAACGAAGAGTCCCAGGCACACCACGAACCGAAGATATGGTCCGATTCCCTGGGCCAGAAGCTATAACCGCATTTTTTCGCATAAACGCAAGCATCGCAGGCATAGCAGTCCTCGGCGTAGCCGATTATGGCGCAGTCTATCAGGTTGCGGCTTGTGCCTATTACGTCGCACATCGCGGAGTAGGCGATGGGGTGGAGGGATTTAACCAGGAAATCCAAGTCAATCTTAAGGGAGTCTGCAGTTTTCTCGCTTACGTTGAATCGCCCGACCGCCATTATTTCTTCTTCGGTGACGAACCTGTCTTTTATGTCATAGAGGTCGGCCAGGTTGGCCATATAGCTTGACAGATACGCCCTCTTTCCGCTGAGCGGGGACTTGAAGACAAGGCGTTGCCTCCAGTTTTTCTTGAGGAAATCCGCGTAGGAATCTATTGGCTCGAGCTTTTTTCCGAGAATCAGGGAGGTAGTTTTCGAGAATGCCTTCTCTATGGGTCCCTTGTCCCCGACTTCTTCGTCCGGTCCCTTTTGCACCTTTATCTCCAGCGGATATTTTCCAACTCCCTGCATTATTTCGAGCAGCGAGAAGATGCGCTTATCTCTCTTTAGGATATCCGCAATCTCAAAGAGAAGCTTCTTCTTTATCGCAAGGTATTTCGCCTTCGGAAGCTCGAGGTTCCCGACGGCATATTTCTTGCTCCTGGCCCCGAAGCAGAACATGCACTCTAAAGAATCCTGGCAACGCATCGAGTAGTAGCAGTCGCTGCTTATAATCACGGTGTAGCACTCGAAGCAGCGCGTCCCCCTGTGGTCGTCTGATGACTTGACTGTGAATGAGGATTGCGCATCCCCGTGGACCCCGAATATGTACTCGCACTTCCGTATGATGTCGGAGTAACCTATGTATTTCGAATCGGTCACGATGCCGGAATTCAAAACGAAATAGCTGTCGATTACGTTACTGCTGTTTTCGATGAATTTCGAGTTTCCCAGAATTATGTTGCCGGTGTAGCAGAAGCGCTCCTGAAGAGCTTCCACTATGCCATCGATGTCCTTCATTTCGTTGATGCTGAGGGGCGAAAATTTCTTGCTGAAGTCTATCTCGTCGAACCCGATGAAGCCGGCATCATCTGCGTATCCCCTTACTGCGAGCGATACGGGTTTCTTGGAGAGCGCAGAAGTTTCGATTCTCGGCTGGGGGACATACTCCTTGAGCCAGTCCTCGTAATCCCTAAGCTCGCCTAGCTCCTGCCCGAACAGGATTTTGGCAGTGGATTTCCAAGCCTTGTTCAAAGCATCGTAAGTAGGTGAGACTTCCACAGAACCCCCGCATTCTCTTTTCACTTAAGAAGATTTAAGGCTTTCGAGAGAAGAGCATACCCAAATCCGGCGCAGGGCCCGGGCCCTGTTTCTCGATGAAGTTTTGCACAAAGCCGGGACTGCGAAAGATATTTAAATAACAATTGTTAATTGTTGGCTGCTCTATCGCAGTGCTCGTTTTAACGCGAACAGTGGGGAATCGTGCTCTTGCATTCGCCACAGCTGCGATTGGTTTGACGAAAAATTGGGTGATGGGATGAACAAATTATTCGGCGTATTGGCGGTCATGTTGGCTTTCGTGCTTTTGTTCGGATGCACTGGGCAGCAGGCACAGACAAGCCCGCCATCGGGACAGCAGCCGACAAATCCTCCGCCACAGGCAGGGCCGGGGCAACCTGCAGCCCAAGGCGATTGGTCTTTCATAGCTAGTGAACCTGGAATCGGCCCCGCTGGTGCGAAAGTGACTGTTGTTGAATTCGCGGATTTCCAATGCCCGTTCTGCGGGATAGTTTTTGGGAATAACATCGGGGGGCCGACGTATGACCCGATAAGGGGGACCGCAACCAAGATAGCCGATGAATACGCGAAGACCGGCAAAGTGAGGTTCGTGTACGTGCCGATGGCCTTCCTTGGCCAGGAGAGCATAGACGCGGCGAACGCAGCTTTTTGCGCGCGGGAAATCGGCGGGGACGAGGGCTTCTTTGCGATGCACGACAAGCTCTTCGCGATGCAGGGGAACGAGAACAGCGGAGTCTTCACCAAGGACAATATCAAGAAGTACGGGACTGGTATCGGATTCGACAGCGCGGCATTCACGAGCTGCATTGACTCGGGCAAGTACTTGAGCCAGGTGAATGCAGCCACGGACAACTCCGGTTCAGTGGGTGTGAAGGGAACTCCGACATTCGCAGTCAATAACAAGATAGTGCCTAACGGTGCGGAATACACCGCACTCAAGACGGCGATTGACGCGGCCCTGGGAAGCTAAACATTAGCAAACTATCCCTGACTTGCCCTGAAGGAGGCAAAGGACTTGCTTGTCCCTTGGGACCAGAATGAGGGCAGCGGGTTTGACACGAATCCCTCGAATTCATCCGAGTAGACATAAGTGGAATGTTTCCCTTTTTCCGGCAACTGCTCAAAACCTGCGGCTATGCGGCCGTATATCTCGCCAATCTTCTTGCGCTCGAAGTCCATCTGGAGGAGGGAAGGCTTTCGGAGCAGCAGGTAATCGGCCTGCCGGATGGCGTTTATCTCGAGGTTGGCCGAGTTCTGGCTGATGAAAAGAACTGAGATGTCCTTGTGCCGTGCTATCAGGATAAGAGAGGAGAGCAGCTTGTTGGCGCCAGACATCGACTGTCTTGAGGAAAACACTATCCCGCCCTCGTCCACCAGCACGAATGCGCCGTTCGGAAGGCTGCCAAGGTCCTCGGTGCAGAAAATCCAGGCAGGAAGAACCGACTCCCCAAAGCCCATTGCATAGACCGGTCGCTTTTTTTTGGATGCAATGTTCTCAAGCAAGCGCAAGCCAAGAGCGCTCTTGCCGCTCCCCCTCGCGCCAAGCACAAGGCCTATCGTGCTTTTGCCGGAATAGATTTTCTCTTCAAATGCTGCGAGGCTTCCCTTCCGGGAACTCAACTGCTCGAACCGAACGCCAATCGGTGGGCTCGAAGGCCTGGAGGAAAACCTCCTTGCATCTTTCGCTTTCCTGCCAACAGAACCCAGAGCTGAAGAAAGCCAACGGAAAATGAGCCTTGCTGCCAGGTAAAACAGGCGGAGGAACGATGAGGCTGCCCAAGCTATGGCTCCCCACGCACTGCCAAGAATTCCGCGCTTCTTCCTTGCCATGCCAGATGATTGGCTAGCCCAGTTTATTAATTTTGGTCAGAGCAGGCCCAGACTCTCTCCTCCCCAACCACCCGAGTATTTTACGAATAGAGATTTAAACTTAGAAAACGCAAGCAAAGCGACGATTTTATGCAAGACAACCGCCCGTTGTTTTACGTTTTGGCTTCGGCTGCGTTATACGGCTTAAGCATGCCCCTTTCAAAAATTCTTCTGGCGGACGTCTCCCCGGTCGCTCTTGCGGGCCTGCTCTACATCGGTTCTTTCCTTGGATTGACGATGCTTGGCTTCCTCGGGGCTTTTGGCGAGAAACGCAACGCCAAAAAGCTCGATTTGAAGGAAACGATGTGGCTTGCCGGGGCGATACTTTTTGGCGGAATTTTAGGCCCGATTTTCCTAATGCTCGGCTTGTCCCAGATTTCTGGCTTTTCCGCCTCCCTGCTTCTCAATCTGGAGGGGATTGCAACTGCTCTGATAGCGAGCGCGGTGTTTCGCGAATTCACTGGGAAGAGATTCTGGCTCGCGCTCCTGTGCATGACCTCTGCGGGCATACTTGTGAGCTGGAGTTTCAGCGAAGGCCCTGTCTCCTTCATCGGACCGGGATATGTAGTGCTGGCGATGGTTTTTTGGGGGCTGGACAACAACTTCACGAGAAAGGTGACGAGCATCGGGCCGATTTCCATCGCAAGGGCAAAATGCCTGTTCGCCGGGCTGATAAACCTCGGAATCGGGCTTTTGCTCGGCTCAAGAATCGAAACGGACAGTTCGCTCGTGTATGCGATACTGCTCGGAACATTTGGTTATGGGGTGAGCTTGGTCTTCTTCATCCGCGCCCTTCGCGGGTGGGGCTCTGCAAGGACCGGCGCCTTTTTCAGCCTTGCCCCATTCATCGGCGCGATGGGCTCCATTGTGATACTCCGCGAAAACATCAGCGGGAATTTGATGCCTGCGTTTATGCTGATGGCAGCCGGGGCTTGGCTCATCGCAAGCGAAAAGCACATCCATGCACATTACCACGGCGGAGTGTTACATGCACATGAGCATTACCACGATATCGAGCACGAACATGACCACGAGGCCAAGATAAAAAAATAGGCGCCCCGGCCGGGATTTCCGAACCCAATTGTTTTCTTTTGGGGTTGTGTCCCATTTTTTCTTTTGGGACATTGAAAGACCTTTTCTTTTTCCCAAAAAGAAAAGGGATTTCATTCGAACCCGGGTCACCGACTAGCTGCAAAACAGAACCGGCTTTCGAGTTTCAAAAACCATGCGGTTCCTGATTACGACAGGCCGATATGCTGGTCCACTACACTACCGGGGCACGTGGCTATTCATATGCCGACATACGTTTTTAATAGTTATGCCGGGAGAGTAGATGAATAACGGGGGTATGCACATTATATCAAAATGCGAACGTTTAAATAGGAATTAAGGCATAATTTAAGGTGTGGTTGGATGATGCAAAGGCTCAACGGAACTACTAAAGGGGCTAACGGGAATGGTGAGAACGGCAACCATAACCATCTTACTAGGCGCACCATCAGGCGAAGCGAGGTTTGGGGCAAAAATGGGATTTCTCAACCTCACCCGATTGGTCATCGAGAGCTTATTGAGCCCCTGATGCACCACAATCACAGGAACAGGAATCACAGGCCGAACGGGATGATTGAACTGGGCGGGGAGAACTTTGCTGTCATTCAGGAGACTCGCCGGGGAGTTAAGGTAGTTGAGGAAGTCCTCGGGAGGGTTGTGAGGGGAGGGCAGTCGTTTAATATGACGCCGAAAGCCGAACTGGCGGACCCTGCGAAAAACGAAGGCGAGTATTTCGATCATTCGACTGGAAAAACAAAGGAACACCAAATTTGTTGGGTTTATGTTAAGATAGACGATGCGGGCGAGGCGGGAAGAGTCAGGACAGAATACAACGCGAAACTGCCTGCGAGGAAAGACCCGGTTGTCGGTTCTGAAGCTTTTTAGGAATCGGGGTGAAAAGGCAGGATTTCCTGGTTTTCAAGCCCGTCACCTTTAAAAAGGGTCCCTTCGATACCTATTTCGGGGTGCATTTATGCCGGATTACGTTTTCGAGGTATCGTCAGAAGCAGGCAGGAAGATAGGCGGGATTTACACTGTTCTCCGTTCCAAGAGCGCCTACATGAAGGAGAAATACGGCGAGAATTACATCCTATTCGGCTATTACGACGAGATTTGCGAGCAGAGGGGCGACTTCGTCAGGGAGGAGCCGCCGGCTGACATGGCCGAGCTGTTCGTCAGGCTCCGGGGCGAAGGAATCTCTTGCAGGTACGGCAGGTGGGTGAAGGGCTCGAACGCAAAGCTTATCCTCGTGGATGCGAAGAGGTTCAGCGAGAAGCTGATGAACTACAACGACGGCAGCGGTGACAGGACTGACCAGCAGTCCAACTACATCAAGTTCCTTTTCTGGAAGAATTACGGGATTGACTCGATGTATTCCCAATGGGACTTCACCGAATACGTGAACTGGAGCTATGCTGTCGGGATTGTGATTAAGCAGATTATGATGCTGAAGGACTTCGTGGGAAAGAAGACGGTCGTAGGGAACCACGAATGGCTCGCCGGCGGGGCTTTGCTCTACCTCAAGCTGAAGCAGGTGCCGGTGAAGACGATGTTCACAACTCACGCGACAACGCTCGGGCGCTCGATTGCGATGAGCGGGAGGAACCTCACTCTTGAAGCGTATAAGAACAGGGGAAAAGTCATCGACCAGAACGAGGCGGTTACATTCGGGGTGCAGGCGAAGCACGGCCTCGAGGTCGCATGCGCCAAGAACGCGGATGTTTTCACGACTGTCAGCGAGACCGTCGGGGTCGAGTGCGAGTATGTCCTCGGGAAGAAGCCGGACGTGATTACGCTGAACGGGTTCAACTTCGAGCACTTCGAGACCAAGAAGAAGAAGGACAAGCTCGTGAAATACGTGAAGAAGGAACTTTTCGAGTTCATCGAATCCTACTTCATGCCATACTACACGCAGGATTACAAGGACGGGCTGACCGTCTACATAACTGCCCGGTACGAATACGTGAACAAGGGCTTCGACGTCTTCATCTACTCGCTCGGGAAGCTCAACAGGATGCTCAAGGCCAACAAGAAGAACACCCGGAGGATATTCGCGTTCGTCTTCGCGCCGAGCGACATCGCGGGCCCGAGGCCCCACGTCGTCAGCAACTACCTGCTCTACGACAAGATTTACGAAACCATCGACGGGATAGACGCCTCGAGGTCGAAGGTGAACCTCCAGACAACGATAAAGGGGATAAAGGGCGAGATAGGCACGAACTTAAGGACGATGATAAAGAGCATGAAGAAAATCGGGGAACTCCCGCCGATAACCTGCTTCGACCTCAAGTACCCGGAGGAGAACGACGTCGTTGTGAAGGCGTGCAGGGACAACGGTTTGAACAACGGGCCCGATGACGTGGTGAAAGTGATATTCTATCCGACCTACCTGAGCGCCGCTGACGGACTGCTCTCGATGAGCTACTATGACATCATGGGGGGGATGGATGTCGGCATATTCCCATCGAGATATGAGCCGTATGGATTGACGCCGGTCGAGGCAGGCGCGAAGAACAACATCTCGGTAACATCGGACTCGACAGGCTTCGGGATGTACATAAAGGACAAAATAAAGGAGAACTCGGGCGTGAAAGTTGTGAAGATGCTCGATGCCAGCTTCGACCAGACAACAGATGAGCTCGCGAATTACCTCAAGGGACTCTACGAGATGAAGCCGAAGCAGTTGGACAAGCTCAAGAAGAGCGCATTCGAGTCGCTGAAAATTGTGGACTGGAGCGAGATGATGAAGTTCTACTACCAGGCCTACGAGTTCGCGGAATCGAAGAAATAGCTCATATCGCGAGCTTGTCGAGGAAGCCTTTCCTCCATTTCTTGAATTCGGTGAAGCTTAACTCGAGGTAAGCGATGTCCTTGTCCCCGAAAGCCTGCACTGCGCACTTGAGCTCCTGCTCGTAGGCATCGAGCCCGTATTTCTTCAGTATCTTCCTGTATGTATTCAAGTCAATTGGCGCTTGGGTCAGGAGCGTCAGGATGTCGATTGCATCCTTTTTCCCCTTCACGCTCCCCCTCCGCTCTATCTCCGCAGCCTGCTTGAGAACGAGAAGGGCCTCGGGCTTCACGGTCGTTATGCCTTCGATGTTGGCCGAGTATTGCGCAATCTCTTCCGGCGGGATTGCCAGCTTTGAAAAAAACGGGACGTAGATGTCGATGTCGAATTTCTCGAGCTTTATCTCGTACTTGCGCATCCGCTGGTTCTTGGAGACCGTGAACTCGGAGCCGAGCTCTTTCAGGACGCCATAATCGACGACAATGTCGATGTCCTTCGACTTGTGCGCTTTCGTCCAGAGGTAGCTCGCCCACCCGCCAATCAGTATGAAATCGTATTTCCTGGCCAGCTCGGTGAGCTTGTTCCAGCTATCTTTCGTGAGAAGCTCGTTCCAGAATTCTTTCACCATCCGAATCTCCTCTCCAGCGACTTAACGAAGTCCTTCGCATACCATTCCTTCATGTTCCAGAGGTCCACGTAGACTTGCGAGCTGGGCGCTATGCGGTCAGCCGAAAGCTCGGCGAGGCGCGCGTCGCTTTTAAGCGCCATCAGGTTGGGGGGGCCTTCCTTCTCTGGAAATCTGTCCCGCAGCTCATCGTCAGAGCCCACGTACACGTAGACCTCGCCGTAGTCCGCGGGCACGTCCTTGAACCTGAACTTGTAGGCGGAATAGCCCGTGTATATCGCCTCGGGGGGCATAAGCCGCTCGATTTCTGAGACCGGGGCTTCGACCCGCGTCCTGTAAATGATGTCCCTCTCGAGGTTCCTTATGCTGCCCCAGAACGCGAGGGCTTTTCCTCGGTCAAGCACGCGGAGCCCCATCCCGCCTATCTCGACTGCCCCGATTCTCTCAAGCGGATTTATCGCGTTGTTGACCGTGCTGAGGGAAACTCCGAGGACCTTGGCTATCGACAGCTGGGTTATCCGCTCCCCCTTCATGCTCCTCTCCAGGAGCTCCCGGCATATCCATTCCTTCTTCTTCATGCTTTCTATTTTTAGTTGCACTTATTTATAAACCTTTCGAAAAAACAAGAAACCTTTAAGAAGAGGCTCTATGAAGAGTTATTTCCGCCCCAACCCACAAGCATCTTCCGTTTTTCTCTTGCTGGCGGACTCGTCGACTGTTCGGAACAGCTGACCCTTGGGACAACAAGGCAATCGGGACAAGCACCCGGTACTCGCATTCCTGGAACCGGGAGACCAACGAGGCTGGTTGTTAAGCTGTGGGCGTGGTTTTTAATTCTTCTCCCGCAAACTGTTTAGCATGAAGTCTTATTCGATAGCGGTACTGCCGGGCGACGGGGCAGGCCCGGAAGTGATACGGGAGGGCCAGCGGGCAGTCGAAGCAGTTGCCGACAATTTCTCAATCGAGTGGGTGTCCTACCCCTACGGGGCAGCGCATTACTTAAGGACCGGCGAAACATTGCCGGACCAGGCGGTTGAGGAGATAAGCGCACTCAATGCGGTTTACCTCGGCCCGTTCGGGAACCCCAAAGTGAGCCGGAGCGTGATTGAACGGCACCTCCTCAGGAAATTGAGGAACTCGCTCGACCAGTTCGCCGAGGTCATGCCCGTCAAGCTTTACCCGAATGTCAAGACTCCTTTTGCAAACGTTATGCCTGGGGATGTCGATTTGCTCATCGTCAGGGACAACACCGAGGACTTCCAGGTGGGAATCGGCGGGAGTTTCTGGAAAGGGACTCCGGGGGAGATTGCGGTGCAGGCGGGCGTAGTATCAAAGAAGGGCTCGCAGAGGGTAATCGGGTATGCGTTCGGGCTTGCGAAAAAAGAGAAAAGGAAGAGAGTCACCTCGTGCGACAAGGCGGACATCATGCCCCATTCGTATGGATTATGGAGGAAGGTACTGTGCGAGGAGGCGAAAAAGCACAAGAAACTTAACGTGAAGCTCGAGCTGATAAATGACTTGATTCCAACTCTTGCGGCAAATCCATCCAAATATGAGGTAATCGTGGCCCCGAGCCTGTTTGGGGACATTTTGCTCGAAATCGGGGCGATGCTCCAGGGGGGGAGAGGGATGTCGTTCTGCAGCGATGTGAGCGAGAGGGGAATCTGCTCGTTCAAGGCCCTTGCCATGCCTGAGGCGCCAAAAGGAAGGGTGAACCCTCTGGGCGCTGCGCTTTCCGGGGCGCTGATGCTCGAGCATCTCGGGGAGAGGAAGGCTGCGGGAAGGATAAGGAAAGCAATTTGGGAACTGCTGGGTGAGGGGAAAGCCAGGACAGAAGACATCGGGGGCTCCTCGACCACCGGCGAAGTCGGAAGTGCGTTGGAGAAGAAGCTGATTAGATGAACGGCTGGTCCACGAGAATTCCGTATTTCGTTTATACCTTGGCCTTAATCGCATTTGTCTTGAGCCTGTTCGTGATTCCGTATCTCGAGGCGAGCCCTGGAACTGAAGGGACCGGAAGCCTGCTCTTTCATCTCTACAGGCCGATGTGCCACCAGCTCCCGGGGCGCTCGTTCTATGCGTTCGGGGCGCAGATGCCCGTGTGCGCGAGGGATGTCGGGATATATGGCGGTATGCTGCTCGGGGCCCTCGCGTTCCCATTCGTGTTCGGGATGAGAAGCACTAAACTGCTGCCCCTCTGGATTTTCATCGGGACGATGATTCCAATCGGGATTGACGGGGGGGTGCAGCTGGTTTCCGGATATTTCCCGCTCCCGCTCATCGGGGTTTATGAGAGCACGAACCCGTTAAGGCTCGCAACAGGGTTGCTTATGGGAATCGTGATGTCGCTCTATGCGATTCCGCTGCTGAACGGGGTTTGGCAGGGTTACATGAAAGAGCGAGGGAGTAAAGAGGGTGGGATTTCGGCTCAGAATTCGGGAACGGGCACTCGAAAAACTAAGTGTAGCGTGAACTAACATCTGTCCGCTTTTGTTGAACGAACATTTGTCCGCTTTTTGAGCTTTGGTTTTCTCCTGTTAAAATACTTTTTGTCGAAATAAATCTCGGCTGGAGTGCGCCAGCCC
>JAKAKT010000083.1 GCA_021813385.1 Microcaldota archaeon | reverse complement strand
AGAGAACAACCGACTTGAGCCTGATTTCCATAGCCGCTTTCACCATTTTCCCACCCAAACGGGTGGGTGAAAGCGGACATAAGTTCGTGCACTATTTTAGGACAAATGTGTGTGCACTCTACAATTAGTCTCTCTTTACTTATCGCCCGTATCTGAAAAATCAAAGCGATGCTCTCTTCAGTCAATCTGTTTTTGGAGGAAGGAGTTACGAGATAAGTGTATGGCAAATCTTCCAAAGTCTGATTAGTCGTAAAGGGTATGATTATCGCCATCTTCACATGGTCCAAGTCCTTCCAAATCAAAGCTGGTCTCTCCTTCTCCTGTTCGTGCCCCTTCCCGCCGCTAAGGTCTGCTATCCATACTTCTAGTTTTGAAGGAAAGGTCATCGTGTTCACTCTCAATATTTAGCATCTGCATTGGCTGCTTCGTCCAAGGCTTTGAACTCCGCTTTCATCTCCTCAATCTCCTTTTCGGATGGAGGGAACAACTGTTTTGCCCTTGATACACCTACGGCTATTTGAGCTTCTGGGAATGGTTTCAGTTTTTTCAGATGAATCAGGGAGTCTCGGCCGTTCATTCCCAATTTCTTCCGGATGAAGGAATAAGTCGCCATAATCTCAAGCATTCTTGGTTCCAGCTGGTTGCTTAGTCCGTAGACTTTCATTACTTTTTCCTGTTCGCTTCTGGAAAGCGGACAGGCTGATTTCAGCTTTTCAACAGCTTCCCTGTGTTCGTACAGGTCTTTCGTCAAGCTAGGAGAATAAGGGCCCTTGACGTATAAAGAAAAGTCATAACCTAGTTGCATTCCCATGAGCTGGAGGAGGCAAACGGTCTTTTGGATTACCAACTTATCCTGAAAGCTATTCAGCTTCGGTGTGAACCCAGCTTCCTTCAAACAAGAGATTGTTTTCTCAAGCCCTTCCATATTACTCACCCCTCCATTTCCCAAACCAAGCGCGGACAGACATGAGTGCCTCTCTGCCTTCATTCGTTATTGAGTAGGTCTTCAAATTTTTCTTCTCAAGTTTTACTGGTTTCTCAACAACATAGCCCATTTTTTTCAACGTCTTCAGATTTGAATGGAGAATCCCGTCTTTCAACTCCAAACCTGCCCTAAGGTCGGTGTATGTTGCACCGTCCTCGCCAAGTTTTTCAATGGATATAAGGATAAGAATCTTGGGGAGGGAGAAGATTTTTGAATTAAGGGCCTTGGAATCGCTGACCAGCCCTATAATTCGGTCTTCCATTGTGTATCTTAGAAATGCGAAAGTATATAAACTTGCTCCTAATATTACTTAATAAAATTAAGCAAAATCGGGAGCGTGATAAAATGGTACAGAAAATATTTGGACTGGGATTGGCGGGTATCGGGATAGTCCCCGTTTTGGTCATAGCGGGCATTTTCCTGAAAGTGTTCAACATCGAAACTGCACTTGCGAGTCTCGCCATATTTGGTGGAATTGGAATAGGTCTACTGCTGGGTCTGCTGGGAGTTATCGCAGTCGCAAAGAGGGTTGTCGGCTGAAACCAGGTTCCTCGTTTATCCCGAGCCCATCAGCACCAAATCCTCAGTCCTCCCACTGCCCGCTCGTGTAAGCCGCATTGCATTCTGCGAGGTCTGCCGGGTCATTGAGTTTCACGCAGGGGTTGTCGTTCCCCAGGTTGCGCGCTGAGACGGCCGTGTTGTGGATACACTTGAGCCTTTGGGCATTGGTTTCGACAATTGTGCAAAGCGATGCGTCCTTGTTGTCTATGGCTGAGTCTGAAGCGCAGCTGTATTTCAAGTCTGAAGTGGTTATCCGCTTGCAGATGGCCGAATCCCCGGTTTGCTTGGAGACTAGAGTGTAGCAAAGCTCCTTGTCCTGGAGCGAGGTTATGGAATCGCACATTGCAGCCCGCCCTGCGGCAACTGCCGCCTCCTTGACGCAGCTAGTCCTTGTTTTCTCATCCGCGATTCCCGAGCAGGCCGCGGAATCCTTCATTGAAACTGCAACCTGCTTATAGCAGTAGTTTTTCGTTTCCAAGTGGGAGATGCTCGAGCAGAGCGAGGCATCGCCCTTGTTCTTCGCAACGCTCGAGTAGCAGCTGTCTTTCTGGTAGCTGTCGGTGATTTTCGCGCAAAGGGACGGGTCTGTCCCACTTGATGCTGCCCCCGTATAGCAGCCTGCGACAGCCCGCTTATCGCTTATCTTATCGCAGATGGAAATGTCCGCCTTGTCCCTGGCGATGAACGAATAGCAGCCGTCTTTTGCATAGCCGGCATTCATCCTGTCGCATAGCGTCGTGTCCCCGAGCTTTATTGCGGTGTTCTCCTGGCAGTTCTCCCGGGTGAATTTGTCCTTTATCCCGGAGCAGGCATCGAAATTCCCCGCATCAACTGAAACCCCTGCAAGGCAGTTGTCCCTTGTGGATTGGTCGGATATCTTGTTGCATATTGAAGGGTCCTTGGAAGCTGTTGCGACGTTCTGGATGCAGTACTTGGCCCGGTCTGAATCCGAAATTTCATTGCAGATGCCCGGGTCCTTGTTCTTTTCGGCAACCTTTTCATAGCACTCGGAAATCCTTGTTCCAGCGGAGTTCTCCTTCAAGTCCTTGCACATCGAGGGGTCTCCTGCCTTGACAGCTGCGGCGATGGCCTCGTCCTCAGCGAAGAAATCCGAGATGCAGCCCATGAACAAGACTAAAGCAGCCAACGCGAGGAAAATGCCCTTCAAAGAACCACCCGTTTGATTAACTCCGTTAAGGGTTTTAAGGCTTTCCCAGGGGGTTGAATTTAATTTTGCGGGGAATCAGAATTCCGAAGCAGGGAATCACGGGCCGGAAAAAGAGAATGCCTTTTACTTAACATATTTATTCTGTGCGCTTGTAATACCCATCGTGGAAGCAGTAATGGTTGAAAATGTCGTCAAGCGGTTCGGTAGCTTCACTGCCCTTGATGGAGTATCCTTTTCAATTAAGGAGGGCGAGATTTTCGGGCTCTTGGGGCATAACGGCGCGGGAAAGAGCACGCTCATAAGCATAATCAGCCTCATCTCAAAGCCCACTTCCGGGGCCGTGTCTGTTTTCGGGAAGAAGGACCGCTCCCTTATCGGGCTGGCGCCCCAGGAGAACGCGGTGTATGCGGACCTCACCTGCCTTGAGAACGTCGTCCATTTCGCCCGCCTCTATGGGGTGAAGAATCCGGTCATCGTCGCAGCGCACCTGCTCTCGGTTCTCGGCCTTGAGGGGAAGGCGGAGGCGAGGGCCAGGGACCTCTCCGGCGGGATGAGGCGCAGGCTGAATTTGGCCTGCTCGATGGTTTACAACCCGAAGCTTTTGATTCTCGACGAGCCTACAGCCGGCCTGGACCCGATTGCGAGGCGGGCGCTGTGGAAGACGATAAAGGACGTGCGGAAGGAGGGAATCACAATCCTATTGACCACCCATTACATGGACGAGGCGGAGCACTTGTGCGACCGCGTGGCGATTCTCGACAGCGGCAGGCTGATTGACGTGGATACCCCGGCGCGCCTTAAGCGAAAGACCCTGCATTCCGTGGTCACAATCGAGCTCAGCAAGGCGCCAACTAGGGCGGAACTGAAAAGCCTTTCAATTCATCCGGAGGACAAGGTGCACCACTCAGGCAATACAATCACGATTGAGTGCAATGAGCCCGAGCGGGTCATTCCGCTCGCATCAAGGATTTTCGGGGAGGGAATTGCGCAAATAAACGTGAACAATCCCACCCTTGAGGACCTCTTCATGAAAATGGCGGAGGTGAAGCGATGAGGCTCCTTTGGCTCCTCTATAAGGACCTGGTTGAAATCTCCCGCGACAAAAAAACGCTTTCCCTCATACTCCTTGCCCCGGTTGTTATAACAATCCTTGCGGGGTTGGTTTTCACTGACAGCTCCCAGGAGACTTCAATGAAGCGCATCCCGGTGGCCATCTGCCAGATGGATAACGGGCCTGAGGCCGCAGTGGTCGCGCAAGAAATGTCCAAAGTCTTCAACGCAAATGTCTCAAGCAATAAAAATTGCCTTGCGCAAGCCGAGGGGGAGCTTGGCAACGGGAATGTCCTTGCAGTCATTGCCATCCAGGGGGGATTCTCGAATGACATCGCGAATGGCTCGCAGGGAAAGCTGACTGTCATGACTGACAACGCAAGGCCGGAAGTCGCCGGCCTTGTCGGGTCTGTTGCGCGCGGCATAGCCTACGGCGCCTCAAAGGAGGTCAGCGCGCGCTTCATTGGCGCAACCTGGTCCAGCCTCGAGAATATGAGCGGGGGGCTGGACAGCCTTTCAAAAGACCTGGACAACGCAAGCGCTGAGACCGCCCAAATCCAGGCCAGCCTCAAGGAGACGCGGGAGCATATCGCGGCGATAGACACTGTATCTTTCAGGGCTTCAATCAACTCCTCGCGAAGCAGCCTCTCATCGCTTCAGGAGGGCATCGACTCGCTGAAAAGGGAAATGAACAATTCGGTCTCGGACATCGATTATCTCGACGCCAGGATGGGCGCCATCCACGCTGCCGCGATTAACATTTCCGATGGCATCCTCTCGGTGCGCTCAAACATCTCCCGCACATCCAGCAACTTGACCCAGATGTATAATGATGCGTTCTGCCCTGAGGCAGCGTCTTTCCAGAACATTACAGAAGCCCCGGTTCAGCGCTGGGTATTGCTCTGCAATGACTTGATTACCGTGAATGAATCGCTTGGCGAGCTGTCGGACAGCATGGCCGAGCAGGCAGTGTTTGTCGGCCAGCTTGCAAATGAAAGCAACGCAACGAGAATTAGGCTCGCGGCAATCCGGGAAGGGGTGGTCAATACGAGCGCCCACCTTGATTCGGTCTACGAGCTTGGCGAATTGGAGGCGTCAATTGCCTCAATGGAGAAAGCGGTGTTGCAGCTGGAGGAACTCAAGCAGGTGAGCACGGAGGAGATGAACTCGATGGGGGGCATTGTCGCATCCCTCTCAGAAGGGATTTTGGGCCTGAAAACGAGCACCCTTTCGGCGAAGGACGTGCTTGACGCGCTCACCTCCAGGGAGCCGGACAGCATCGTGACGCCAATCCTCTTTGAGGAGGTGAAGCGCCTTTCCGGCATTCGCAGGATTGAGAGCATATTCCCTGCCCTCGTGGGGGTCATCCTGATGTTCGTGACAGTGCTTTTCTCGGCCATCGTCCTGCTTAAAGAGAGGTCCAGCGGAACTTTGAAGAGGACGATGATGTCGCCGGTGAACCCGACCGAGCTCGTGCTTTCAAAGGTGGCCTTGACTGTGCTTGTCGCAATTTTCCAAGTGATATTGGTTTATCTGGTGGGCTCCCTGGCTTTCGGCCTGGCAATCAACTGGCACAACCTGCCGCAATCAATCCTTGTCGCTGGCTTGATGTCGCTGTCCTTCGCGTCCATCGGGATGATTATCGCAATCTTTGCGGAAAGCGAGAACACCGCAATGCTCGCCTCGCTCGTAATCTGCCTGCCCCTGCTGTTCCTCTCGGGAATCTTCTTCCCGCGGGAGCTGATGGTCTCCGAGATGCAGGCATTGAGCACGCTGCTCCCATTGACGCAGGGGATAAAGCTGCTCGAAAGCCTCCTCCTGTACAGCCAAACCGAGGTGATCAGGGCGGGGCTCAACACCTTCGGGCTGCTGTTTTGGGCTGTGCTCGGCATTGCGGCTTCAGCAAAACTTCTCGGGGACAGGGTGCGGAGAAATTTATAAAGCGCTTATTGAACCGGGTTTTTAATGCAATCTTTCTGCAGCGGAGTCCAGGGAATTGAGGTCATACGGCATTACCGGGCATACCCCGATGCACTCTTTGCAGGAGACATCATAGCGAAGCGGGGAGGAGAGGGCGCTTGCCGCGCTTGCCCTTGCCGCAAGAACATACGCTTTTGCTTCGGCGAGCTTCCCGACAGTGTTTTCCAAGGTGAGGGAAGAAATCGCCTGAAAGAACGCTGTCAGGTTGTTGTCTATGTTGTAAGTGTCTATGCCGAATTGGAGCGTGCCCTCAACCCTGACAGGGTATCCGCAGGCCCCCGGATTGTCCGTATTGACCATCTGGCAGGCGATTGCCGCATCGCTTAAGGTAAGCGTATCTCTTCCGGTCATTTGCTTGTAGTAGTAGATGCCGGTGAATCTCTTGCAGGCCTCTTCAGCCCCATAGCCCGATGAATACTGCACGGGCTTGCTCCTGCTTGCGTTGAAAGCAAAAACCAGCCCGAAAATCTCGTCTTTCTCAGTCTGAGTCAGCTGCCTGAGGCATTGGTTGCTCTTGCAGACGAATCCGGTGCTGCAAGGCGGGTTGTCGTAGTCGCACCCAGGTTTTTTAATGCATTGGTTATTTATGCAGTTGAAGCTTGAGCCGCAGGGAGGGTTGCCATAAGCGCAGCCTATTTTCCTGACGCAGGTATTGTTCAGGCAGTTGAAATCGGAACCGCAGGGCGGGTTATCGAACTCGCAGCCGGGCTTCTTTATGCACGTGTTGTTCAGGCAGTCGGAATCAGGGCCGCAGGGGGGATTGCTGTAGAGGCATCCTGCCTTTTTCGTGCAGGTGTTGTTTATGCAATCTGCTGTTGGGCCGCAAACGGGGTTGTTGTAAAGACAGCCCACTTTCCTGACGCAAGTATTGTTTATGCAGTCCGAGCTGTTGCCGCATGAGGGATTTTCGTACTTGCACCCTTGCTTCTTTATGCAGGCATTGTTGAGGCAGTCGAAGTCAGAATCGCATGAAGGATTGTCATAAAGGCAGCCCGTCTTTCTAACGCAGGTATTATTTATGCAATCAGAACCCCAAAAGCACGGGGGATTGTCGTAGAAGCAGCCGGGCTTCTTGACACAGGTGTTATTGGTGCAATCGAATGACGAATTGCAAGCGGGATTGTTGTAAGCGCAGCCTGGCCGGAGAACGCAGGTATCATTGACGCACATCGCAGTCGAATTGCAGTCGGAAGACGCGGAGCATTCCTTACTCAAGAGCGAACAGCCTGAAAACAGGATGACTGAGGCGATTATCGGCAAAAGCCAAATTAGTTTGAAGTCCATTCCCCAACCACCACTGTAAAGAGTAACGATGCCGGGGGGTTTTAACCTTTTGGCTTCAGTAACAACTGCCAGGGATTATCCTTCCAATTTCCAAACGTCTTTTTCCTTGACTCCTATCTTATGGGCGAATTCCCTGCTTGCGCAAATTACCTGCTTGGTTAAGCGGTGCTCATTGCACAAATCCTCCTTGTAGGAGTATTTCCCGTAACCCATGTTGTACTTTTCCCCATTGGCTATCGCATCCCTGATTGCGACAAGGTTCAGGTAGATTCCAATCCCGGACAAATAGTCTTTTGGAATGACTACTGCAAGGTTGTGCATCTCATTTTCTTCTTTCACTACGATGTTGAACCCGACGATATTTTCTTTTTGCCTTCCGACATAGGCGTATGTGTTCTTTGAACAGAACGCATCCATGCATTGCTCAAAGTATCCGTCATTCTGCTCATCATCGTTTAGCCTGTTGAATTGATGGCCGTACATTTCCTCAATCTCGAACCGCTCTGGTTTTTCAATCGTGACATCGATTAGCTTGTCATACTTTTTCAGGGTCCATTGCATGCCGTGATTGAGC
Organism: Microcaldota archaeon; assembly: GCA_021813385.1. Classification (GTDB taxonomy): domain Archaea; phylum Micrarchaeota; class Micrarchaeia; order Burarchaeales; family JAKAKT01; genus JAKAKT01. The sequence continues at coordinate 3,148 of JAKAKT010000083.1, read as the reverse complement.
TGCTTGAGATAGTCCCCGAACGCATTAAAGCCTGAGACCAGGTATTCGCACTCATCAGCCTCATCAAATGTTCCCACTTCGGAGTTGGCGCTCAATTCCCATAGCCACAGCGGGGTTGGCAGGTGTTCAATGTCGCTTTCCTTTAGTGCCATGAGGGGGAAGGGATTCTGCGGTAGGGACCAGAAACTGACGTCCGCCTTCAGCCAGCTGAAGCTGCCTCCGTAAACCAAAGGAACGTCGGCATCAAACAGCCTGTTGCGTATTTTCATTTTAGAACCCCAGTCATACTACGGTCCGTCAAACTGAATTTTCGGAGCCTCAAGCATTCTCTTAGGAGGAAAAGACAGCTGAACCTATGCATTAACTAGGTAAAAGGAGAATTTAAGGTTTCGGCTTTGGTATCGGCTGGCCAATTGGCTGCCCGCTGCTTATTCCCGAGTACGGATTACTGCAACTCATTCAGCAACCTGATGTGCTCTGAGTTTATTCCGACAGCAGTAGCATCCATTAGTATTGCCTCAATCATATTGGCGTTTCCCGGCTTGTTTGCGATGGTTCCTTTTGCTCTTTCCAGCGCTGCATCGAATTCTCTAGAGATTTCTGGCGATGCTTTCCAACCTTTGGATGCTATGATAATACTCCCTCCTTCAAGCACCTGGATTCCCGGGGTTTGCACATAGCGTCTTGAAGTGGATACCTCTCCAGTAACGAGCTGCAACACGCTGAATATCGTTCCTCCGCGCCTGCCCAGCACGACATCGACTGTTCTGCAGTCGAAGCCCTGGTCCTCAGCGCCGTGATAAAAGCCCCGAATGATTGGGCCGATGTATGCATCTTTTCCCAAGTTGAGGGCACCGATTCTTGCCTCATCATCTTTTCCGGTTAGGCCGCCTCCAATGGGCATGCCCTGTTCATTAACCTGGCGCCATTCGCGAGGGATATTGGTGAATAGCTGAATTTCAGTTTTGACTGCAACCAGCAGGCCATTGCCCTCTGCTTTCAGCTCAAAAGTAGGTTTACCCCCTTCGCCCAAGCCCTCGAGCATCAGCAGGCCGGTTTTTCCCCTGTATTGCGGCGGGACTGGGAAAACCACATTGGTTGTTTCCCCATCAAACCTGCAAACCACGGTCTCTCCGAATGGTTTCCTAACCTGGCTTTTTTCATCAAAGCCCTCAACTATGCCGATTGTGCTTGTTGCCGAGGGAAGACAACTGACATGCTCCCTGCGGGTAGGTTCGACTAAAACAACTTTTTCGAAAAATTGCCTGTTGGAGAGAGGATTTGCCTTTCCCTCAGCCATCATTCGGAATACTTCGAGCTGCGAGAAGCGGTCTCTCCCATCAACCGAAAATTTCATAACTGGCATGGCATTAGTCATCAAATCCCTCCTCAGAATAAGTAAGATATTATCACTTAAAAGAAATTTAAAGGCTTCGGGAAGAGTATCTCCCACCGCTTGACCGCTCTCTTTAGCGAAACCTCTTTATTTGTTTAATTTCCAATTGGGTTATGCAAAGCGAAGCCGAATGCCTAAGAATCCTCGAGCGGGAATGGGCTTCCACCTGCAGGACAGTTCTCGGGGGCGAGATAGGCCCGATGGAAGAATTCTCGGAATGGCTCTCGGGGCTCAATGACCCGCTTGTAATGAGGCAGGGGGCGGTGATGACCTCCAATAATTACTGCGAGGGAGCGATGGTCCAGAGGATGGGCAGAATCGACTTCATGAAAAAGTTCGAGCCCCTTTCCATAAACGAGATGAAGGACATCGACTCGCTTCTCGAGGCTGTCGCCGAGCGCGCCTTCTTTTGCGGGAACATTGTAATCGGGAACTCGAAATTCGTGGAAAGCTCTTCGGAAGTTTCGGACAGCTTCTATGTGTATAAGTCTGTCAGGATTTCCGGATGCAAGAATGTCGCCCATTCGCAGTGGATGCGCCTATCCGAGAACATCTTCGGGACGAATGAGGGAGGGGACACGAAGTTCTGCCTCCGCTGCGGGATAGTTTACCGCAACCAGCGCTCCTTCGAGATATGGATATGCGGGAACACTTCCGATTCGTACTACTCTTACGGGCTTGAGGACTGCAGCGACTGCATATTCTGCTTCAACCTAATTGGAAAGAGCAGGTCGATTGGCAATCTCCAGCTTTCCGGCGATAAATACGCGGAATTGAAGAAGAAACTGCTTGCAGAACTCCGCTCGGAGCTTGTGAAAAACAAGGCTCTTCCCTCTCTTATTGAGATAGTTAATCAGGGCAGGGCGGATTATTCCGAGGCGCTCTCCGCGATAAAGGGATTGACATACGCGCCTCGCGATTTCGACAACTCGAAGCTCGAGGAAGCTTTCACGAGCACCTCCTCCGTAGTGCTCGGGGCCCCGCTCAAGGAGATAGACAGCTATGCAGGCTGGCTTTCGAGGCACACGATTGTCCCGCGCGATTCGATGTCTGTTCTGAGCAAGACCGAACTCCGGGTGTCCGATTACCCCGCGATGAAGGAGCTCCCGGGAAACCGATTGGTTACGCAGGAGGAGGCGCTGGTGCTCGGGGAGAAGCTCAAGGCGCCGGAAAGCCTCGCGCTTTCACCATCCCTTTCAAACGCTTCCGGGATTCTCGAAAAAATCGCTTATTTCCCGCCTGAGAGAAGGCTCGGCAACTACAAGAACCTCGTCGCCTGCCAGTGGGGCTCGGAATCGAATGATTGCTACCGGACAGTCGTAGCGTCGCACGACAAGCTGTGCGGGTATAACGCCTGGCCTAGAAGCTCGGAGAACATATTCGGGAGCGGAATCGTCTATCACTCCGGTTTCTGCTTCAAGTGCTTCGACGGGGTGGAATTGAAGCGCTGTTTCGAGGTGGATTCGGCCCGCGGGTGCTCGGACACCTGGTTCTCCCACAATGTCGAGGGGATGAAGAACTCCCTGTTCTGCTTCAACACCAAGTCCAAGCGCTATGCTGTCTGCAATGCAGAGATTGGCAAGGAGCAGTTTGATAAGGCAAAGAAAATGGTGCAGGAATGGGTGATTTCCGAGCTGAAGGAACGAAAGACGGTCCCGATTTCCGTTTATGGCATTGCCTGCAAGAAATCTTAAGGAATCAGTTCGGGTTTTTGGCTTTGAGAATCAGGGCTTGTTGAAGAGGTTATTACAT
>JAKAKT010000104.1 GCA_021813385.1 Microcaldota archaeon | reverse complement strand
GGAATCTTCGCTGTGGCATACTGGTATGAGAGCGAGTATTTCAAGAGATACTTCTACGACCTCACGGAAGAGGGAATCGTCATCAGCAAGGGAGTCTTTACTATCCACCGGATAATTGTCCCGCCGAACAAGGTGCAGGACGTTTACCTCGACCAGGACGTCCTCGACAGGGTTTTCGGGCTCTGGGACCTCCACATCTCGAGCGCAACCGAGAGTTCTGGGATAGAAGCTCACATCGACGGAGTGAGCCGCGAGAATGCGCTTCTGCTCCGGGAAATTTTGATGAAGGCGCTGCTTCCTGACAAGAGCGCGCCTTCAGAAGCGGGAACTGAAGCCGGGGTTCAAACGCAGCAGACAGGAGGGAAAACCCTCAAGGAATTCAGGCCGAGCAGCACCGGGATGTTCAGCGTCGTAATCAGCGCCCTGTTCGCCTTCGCCGTGACATTGATATGGCTTGGGGGCCTCCTTCCGCTCGCAATCCTGATAGGGGTTGCCACCCTCATCTGGCAATACCTCGATTTCACCGTTCTCCGCTACGAGCTGCGCGAGGACGGGGTGTTCATAAGAAGCGGCTTCATCTCGAGGAGCGAGAGCCTCTTCCTCTACAAGAACATACAGGACGCCGAGGAGATTGCGACAATCTGGGACAGGATTCTCGGGCTCAAGTCGCTTTCCATCAAGACGATGACAGCGAATTCCACCGTCGCCGCAAGGATGCTTTACTTAAACGCCGAAGTGGCACCGGCATTGCGCGAGGAGATAATCTCGCTTGCGAAAAAAGAGAGCCAGAAAGCCGAGAAAAGGGCGAAGGCCGAGAAGGCTCCTCTCATGTCAATTGCCAAGGGAATTCCAGCTCTTGCAATCGAAGCAGACAAGGATTTCGAGAGGCCGAAAATCGAGGAGAAGGAATTCCCGTACAAGAATAATTTTTACAAGGGCGCACTTTATACGGTTCTCATTTACGGGGGAATCCTGTGGGTGCTCTCAATCCTCCTCGCGCTCATCCTTTTGGCCTTCGGGCAGATGGGCCTCGCGGGCCTCGGAATCGTAATATTGGTCATACTCACGATTGTCGGAATAGCTGCGACTTACCTCGGTGCCTTCTTGTCGGCAATTTCCTACAGATACACGATTTCATCCGATTTCGTCCTCATAAAGACTGGGATACTCAACATCCTCAAGAAGCAGATAAACTATGGCAAGATGCAGGACCTCGAGAAGAAGGTCGGGTTCTCACAGAGCTTCGCAGGCCTTGCGACCCTGAAACTCGAGACCGGTTCGAGGGAATCCGCCGGGAATGGCCGGGCTGCTTCCGCCGTCACGCAGAACGAGATAATCCCGGACCTGAATTCCGGCGATGCAGAAACCCTCCGGCATACTATCCTGAGCCAGATGGGGCTCTCTTACAAGGGAATCGGGACCAGCCCGCTCGTCTTCCGGATTCCTCTCGAAGCGATAAAGCCTCTGAAAAAAACATTCTGGTGGATTTTCTATTCGCTCGTGGTTCTCGTCATCGCAACCGGAGCTTTGCTTCTGTTCGCCAGGGGGGTCTTCTGGCTGGACTTCGTCCTCTTCGCGTTCCTCGCGTCTATCTGCTCGCTCAAATACATCTACGAGTATTACTACTACAAGAGATACTTCTACGACCTGAATGACGATATGCTTGTTATAAGGAAAGGAGTCTTCGGCTCGAGGGAGCTTATGATTCCGTTCGAGAAGATTCAGGATGTTTTCGTGGACAGGGACTGGCTCGACCTGGCCTTCGGACTGTATGACGTTTATGTCACAACGGTCTCTTCCCGCTCGATACTGAACGCGCACATCGATGGGTTGAACGAGAAGAACGCCGGGCAGGCGGCAGAGCTTCTGCTGAAGAAAATAAAGGCTTGAGGTGGAGAGTTCGGGGCCACGGGCCAATTAACCCAATCATTCTTTGTCCCGCGCCCCTTCTCGGCCTTCCTCCCACCCCTGTCTTGCCTTTTTGGCAATCCAGCATGAACTAGCTGCATTTCGGAACAGCTCTCGAGTTCCCGAACCTGAACACTTTCACCAATTCCGCAGGAGTTCTCGAGTTGTTCCTGTTCAGCCACGCCATCGAATACTCAAGGTTTTTTCTGCCTTCCCCCCGTGTCATTCACACCGCCCCCCACGCCGTCCGTCGGCCAATCAAAGCCTGTCTTGAAAACCGAGAAATCGAACCGGTCCCCGCTCGTTCTGGATGCCAAGACACCATCAATCCCGACCGGAGACATCATCCTCCTTTTCACTGGCTCAGGCATAACCGAGTCCCATTCCTTCGCCTCGTTTTCCTCCGGCTCTTTCCAGCCCTTGGTCTTATCTGGCTTCCTTCCGTCGCCAGTCTGATTTTTTTCATCGAGCGGCTGGAGTTTCACAAATCCAGTTTCGACTTGTGGTTTGGGGAGAGGAAGCCAAATCTTCCCTCTATCCCCAGCTGTTGCATCGCGCATCCTCCTGTAAAATTCCTCTCTGGCGAGGTCGTCAATAGTCGCAGGAACTGTTTTTCCCTCTCGCTGGACCCCGAGCAGCTCCCGGTTAGGGCCCGCAAGCCTGCCCCCCGGCCTTACGAATATTTCTGTTTTGACCATCATGTCCATCAACCCTCGCTATGGCCCGCTGCTTCCCCGGCCCGCTCTTCAACTGTGCCACTACTCCGGGAATGCGTTGTCCCTCTCGGGTGGCCCTGGCGGCCACTCGTCCGGCCCGCCTTTCCGACCATGGCATCGCCGAGGATTTGCTCCGGTTGTTCGGTAACTAACAGATGATAACCCAGTTTAGTCCCTTTTCCCACAGGCACAACCTCCGGTTCCAGCCTTACGCTGACCTGAACCGTGCGATTCCCTGTCGTCGAGTCGTGGGCCAGCGTGTAAATTGGCTTCCTACCGATGTCTTGAAGAGTTGCATCCCTCATGCCGCCTCTTTTACTCTTCACCATCAGCTTCGGTATGCTGGCCCCAACGAGTCCACCTGTATCAAGCCCGAGGAGGCTCGCCCCGTTCTGGGTAAAAAAAGTCGTCCTGCGCTGGAGAATTTCCTTTGCAGTTGCAGGCCTGACGCCGACTTTCCTTCCAGTTTGTTGTTGCACGTAAGGCACTCCACCCATTTTTTCCACCCCATCTCCATTTTTTCATTTTTCAAACACAACTCCACAACCAAAATAAAGACCCAATGGACGCTAACCTCGTCAGAACATCGCGGCAACCTGAAACAAAAAACAAATTCCAGGCGCCGCTCAAATGCCGATAATCAGGATAAGCAGGAAAAGGATGCATATGGCCCGGGCTGCAGGGTTTCGGAACCCGCCATTGCGTTTTTCCCAGCCATCCATCCAAACCAACATCGAATTTTTTTTCGTTCGCCTTGCCCTTTTCCGTACGCCCCGTCTTCGAAGCCTTCCTTTTCGCCCCGCATATCGCCTAGTCTAGTTTTTTAAAATCCAACGCGCCGAACAAGCCTAAAAAACCGACAACTTGCTGCGCCGACTAGCCGATAATAATGAGGCAAAGAAGCAGAGCTATGCTAAAGGAACCAGTTATTTTCTGTCCTATCGCATTGCTCATAGTTCCTATTTTGTGACTGTTCCGGTTTAAATAACTTTCGGCCCAATTGCGCATCGTCCCACCTCATTTGAAATAAATTATCCCCTTGTGGCTTCTCGCGTCCACTCTAACCTCGAAGCCGTTCGGGTCGAATATGTGCTTCACCACCTTGGAATCTGTGGGGAGACTTTGACTGCTTTCGAGAAACTGGCGATTGAAGAAATCCCCGTTGAGAGGGGCCAGGTACATGCCGCCCGAACCAAAGAACTCGTTGAGGAAGTGAGTTCCGCTCGAGAGGTCTGGAGACACGTCCAGAGTCGGGTATTCAACAATCACCTTCGCAGCCCGTATGTCTCGGTGCTTGACCGGCACCCCGAGATTTGCTTGGCTCGAGCCAAGCCTGCCAGGGGCTATTATGATGTATTTTTCCCCCTTGTCGCTGATTAGCTTATCCAGCTTGTCGATTGCCCGCACGACGTCAAACGCCTTTCCTAAGAGTTCCGCGTATTCTTCGGACACGAAGACGATGTGGGGAGTTCGCAGTTGCCCGTTCCCGAGAACTTTGCCGGTATAAATAACGGTGCTGTCCTGCGGGATGTTTTTCGGAACCTTTACTTCCTCATGCTCCGCCCTGTGCCCCATTGACCTGCACTGCCAAATCCCAACCGTATCAACTGATTCTGGGCCAAACAAGAATCCCCCTTCCCAGTCCAAACCCCGTTTATGATTACTGGCTCCGTTCCCATCGAAAAGCGCCTCGAGATTATTGCTCATCTTGCGTATCATATCGAGCGCCCCTCCGTCAGTATGTCCCCGCGCAAAAGAATCAAACGTTACGAAATAACGCTCGCCTTCCTCACTGAGTGTGTAGACCGATGCTGGTCGCATGATGTCAGTTTCTCCTTTAGGGACATAAGAGCTGATCCTGGCTAGCGTTTCGCCGTCCGATTTTGCAGCGTCGGTTATGTTATACTCGGCAAGGTCTCCAGTTTTCGCATCAATAGCTTCAAATTTTTCCTGCGACACTCTTATGATGTCCTTCACATCGACCTGCGCCCTCAATGTGGGGGCGGAGAGGGACAGCTCCCTGGCATATCCGCCAGCAGCAACTGCCCTTGTTGCCATCCCGTAAACAAGTCTCACAACCGGGTCTTCATACGTTATCCTTTCACACCATGGGACAAAATTTCTTGTGAATACCATTCCGGCGATATCTGGGGCAAAGCGGCCGTCCACCCATTTCCCAAAGACATTCATCAACAAGACAGCCATGTTGGAATCTACATCCAGAAGCCCGTGGCTTTCCCTGAAAGCGACAGAATCCGGGTTGAACGAACTTGCGAGAACGCGCTTGACTTTCTGTGCGAGCATTTCGACGTTGGTTCTGGTGTCCCACAAGTTGGCTGAAAAAGTGCTGAAGTATCTTCCTGCCATCATATGCTTCGGGTTGTCTTCCAAATCATGTGTTGACCTTATGGCTTTTGGCCAATGGGAATTCGCCACCCCAACCAAGGATTCCATAACCGAATCGGAGAGATCGGCCCTTATGAAAGCAGGTATCAGCTCAGAAAAATAGATTTGTGCTGCTTCAGCCCATTTTCCGGAGTAATTCCTGACGTATGACGAGAGTGGCCACATGCCATACGATTCAAGAAAGCGGTGAAGTTTGTTTTTTTCCAGAAACTCTGCATCAGTATCGGTTCCAAGAACCCACGACTTAGGAATGACGACCTTGTTCGTGTGCTCGCCTGCAAGTGCATATCCCTGGCTCAACGCTTGCAGCATGAACACTATCCCGAGGCTCTTGTGTCCAACTCTGCCGCTCGAGAGCCGCCTGAACCTATCCGGAATCTGCAAATCGTTCGGCGTTTTCCTGTGCGCCCTGGCAAATTCCGAGTATGCCGGGAGCTTGAGAACAGTTCCGTTCACCTTCCTTTCCGGAACCAACATTTTTTGTGTCGTCCACACCACCTCCTCAACCCCTAGGTTAGCACATCGTCTAGAACCTCAAAAGCGACTCAAAGAAGACGAGCTGTTTCCTGGTCGCCACTCAATATTGAATTTCAATCTCAATCTGAGTGGGCAATAAGTCAAATCTAAGAAGACGAGCATTATGGTTATTGCTACAACACATATTGATTATTGTAAGCAAACAGGTTTAAAAAACTATACACGATTGTTAACATACTTTACTTACCTTTCCAAAGCACAATCCTCAACGAAGCCGGCTTCCCGTTCAACACAACGAGGCGGGTCGCCGAGGAGATTTCCGCATTCTGGGGGGGCGTTTTTCCGAAAGAGCACGGGCCATTGCAATCCAAATCCTCCCCGGAAAACTCAAACCAGAACTCGTTCTCGACCACCAAGATTGATTTTAAGTTTTCGTAATCGGTGCCGGCCATATCCCTGAGTTTCGAGAGCTTTTCGAGCGAAATTGTTCTCGAGTTTGTCTTTTCTGCTATGCCAATGCTCGAGACATTGCCTTTTTTCTCCCAGTCCAACGGCGAGCCCGCAGTAAGAAGCGTCTCAGAGATTCGAATGCTTTCGAGCGATGGGTCCGTTTCCATCTGCCTTTCAGTTCCCTGCCAGTAGCTCATAAGCAGAGCTAAAGCGAGCAAAAATATCGCCCCCGCAATAATCGCATCGTATGAGAAAAATTGCCCGCGAGCCATTTTACTGCTCAATCGAAATCACTCCCGCTGTATTTTTTATCATCGCGCTTTTTTTTGCATCGAACATCATTCCTTCTGAATCTGTGGGGTGCCCTTCAATCCTATCAGCTGAAATAACACAGGCGAAGTAGGCCGCCCCCTCCCCCTCGCCGACAGAAATTCCGACTGTTCCGCCCCGTATCCTAATGCTATACTGCTCGCCCTCCCAAGTCTTAATCCGGAATTTTTTCCAATACCCGTCGCCAAGCGCAACAGCATCGTTTATCTCATCCCTCAGGGAGAAACAAGTTTCCTTCGCAAGATCGCCTCTTTTGAGCCCAATGTCATCAACCTGCCTGTCGAATAACGTCAGTGAAACAAGCAGGAACACCGCTGCGAAAAATCCGAAGAACACCATGAATTCAATCGCAGCCTGCGCCCTTTTTCCCAGCATTTTATCCCTCAGATATCTCGACATAATTCCCAAGAGAGCGGATAGTTAAGCGATGCGGCCCAGCGTCTAGCCCGATTTTTCCGCTTCTCTTGATTTCCGCAGTCCCCATCGAGACAACATCGCTCCGCCCGCTCGAAATTTGCACAGAGAACGTGAGTTCACGCCCTTTCATGGCGATTTCCTGAAGATTGGGCGGGAATACGACTACAATCTCTTCGGAAGTTCCCTTCCCTTCCGAGTAAACCGAGTCCGCCTTGCCCACGATTTCTCTGCCCGCCTGCCTCGCCTGCAGAACAGCGGAATCCTGCGCGCCCTGCGTCGCGCTCAGGTAAATCAGCGAGATGAGCGGTATGCTGAAGAGTAGGAAGAACGATACAAGCACGAGCATCTCTATCGCACCCTGCCCCTTCTTCAGCAAGGCGAACTCAGGTTCCCGCAAATCATCCCTCCAATATCAAACTCGCCCCGATGTTTTTCATCAAGAGCGAAGACTCCCGGCCATCCGTTCCTGCACTCCTCTTGGCTCCTGCATCCGGGCATTCCTTTTATCGCAAACCCCGGCGTTTTCGATTCCCGGTAAAAGAGGTAATCGACCATTGAAACCGGCCAGCTGGGCTCCTTTCCATTCGGTCCGAAAGCCAAACTCGGAGTAAGAACCGATTCAATCCCATTCTGTGATTTTGAGTAAGCCTCCCCCATCAGCCTTTGCAGGAAATCCGGCGAATCAGCGCTCGGGGCATATTCCCCGCAAAGGACAAGACCGCGAATCCCCTCGATGTCCCAAACAGAAGCGTTCGCAGCATTGCGCTTGGGTTCGAGTGCCTCAAGGGAACCATTCCTCCCGGAATCAAAAAGGATTGCGTCAGCATTGGTGAATGAAACCCCAAGAAGGAATGGGACATCAACCCTATTCCTTCCTGTCATCTCGAGTATTCTTGGAGGGGAAAGCGGCGGGCAGGAACCTCCTCCAATCACCTGCGAGCCCGCACCACACTGCTCCGAAGACCATCGCATGCAATTCAGGCACCCGGATACTTCCTCGTGAATCTCATACTCGCAAATTACCGTGCATCCGCTTCTTGAATTGACTTCTCTTGCAGATGTGACCGTGACAGTCGGCGCATTCTTGGCAATCACTCCCGCATAGCCGTCAGCTATCCTCGCCACCTGGTCAGTCGCTTCTGCAACTCCGAGTATGTGGGATTTGTCAGCGCTTTTCGGGTCGCCGATTCCGGCGAGCTTTCCATACGCCCAACCTTCGCCCCTCGCGTTTTCATCAGCTGTCTTGGTTATGTTTTTTGCGTAGTAGGTTGTGTTCGCCTTCCCTATGGCTCTCTCGAGGCCAGGCTTTCCGAAATAGCCCGCCTTCGCACTCTCAACCCCGACCAACGGGTCCTCAAGCCCCTCAATAGGGATATCAACTTCAATGTTAGATATCCTGGAAATTCCAGCAGTTCCCTCGGAATCACCAATCTCCACGGTTATCGCCAGGTCTACTTTCACTTCCCACGGGCTCGTTTGCTCCACTTTTAAGTTTCGAACCGATAACGAGAAACTAAACCCCCTCTCCCTAGCGGCCTCGGCGAGAGTCTTGTTGAAAGCAAAGAGAGAATCCTGGGCAGGAGAGAAAGCCTCGAAGCAGAATGCATCCTGTTCGTCAACAATCCCATCCCCGTTCATATCGAATTCCCTGCATTTTTCTTCACCCGGCTTTCCAAAACACTCGCCTGCGAAAGAGATGAATTCATTTTTGGAAATGTCGGCCTTCCCATCGCCATTGGAATCTATCGGCCTGCATCGCCCAAGAACAAGCATATCGATATAGCTAGAATCGATGTCTTTCGGGTATATGCCGGAATATCTGGCCTGCCAATCCATGTAATAGAGCGATTTTTGGCCTAGATTTTGGGCGAGCGCCTCAAGTTTCTCTTCCGAAACGCTTGCTTCAATCGTTCGAAGCGACATCGCCTTAAATTTCTCCGTTCCTCGGGCCTCTTTCACATCTTGCGTTGCGGTCCAGATGGCGACTGCGAATAACATTATGGCTGCGAGTAGCGCGATTGAAACCCCGAAGAACAGCCCTTTTTTCATCAAGCTAGCACCTTATCCCGAGCGCCCCGGCTTCCCGGAGCAATGGCTTGCAGAATGTCCATCATTAATTCCATACCCTCACTCTCATCAGCAAAGGCCCATAGCTATCCCCCTCAACATTGCCGGGGGGAAGGCCTTTGCAGAAAGGGCAGTTTTCACTTTCGCACCAAGTTTTCTTTTCACCAGGATTTTTCGAGCCGAAAACTACCCTGACTGAACTCGCAACCATCACGTTTATCCCTTTCTTTCTCGAATAGACTGGAATCCAGTCGCCATTTTTTTCATATTCTAAAGAGAACCCGAACTGCTCTGGGACTATCGGCTCGAGGATTTTTTCGCATGAAGCTCGCGCCTTCTCTGAATCGCCTTTCGAAACAAGCCGGCCAATTGATTCGAGGGCGGTTTCCTTGTCAGAAAGGGCCTCCTGGCTTGCTGAAACGGCTTTAACTCCCCCGAGGACATCCATCGAATCATCAGCAATCAGGTATATCCGCTCTAAAGAGCTAGCAGAAGTTCTTTGCGAGCCCGCAACATACAGCATTGCGGATATCGCAAACAAAGCGAGAGCAAGGGCAATGAGTGAATCCACTGTGAATACGAACGCCCTCAACTGAACACCATATCCCTATTGACCTCAACATATTAAAGATTGCCCGTTTCCCCCACGAATCGAACTCGCCCGGCCCGAGCCCCAACAAATTAAAGTTTGTCCCTTCCCTGCAAACCGAACGCCCGCAAGTCTGCTCCCCAATGTATTAAAGTTTGTTCTTTCAATTTCTCCCCATGCCAAAACCCAGCGAGACCAAGGGCAGGGGGCCCCAAGCTCTCTCAGGCCCAGGGATTCTCAAGCTCGACAGGAACGTCACCCTGCTCGGGCTGGTGAGCATGCTCACAGATGTTTCTAGCGAGATGATATTCCCGCTCGTCCCGATATTTCTCACAAGCGTGCTCGGGGCCCCGGTGGCACTTCTCGGAGCAATTGAGGGGTTGGCTGAGGCGACATCCGACATCTTGAAGATGCTCACAGGAATTTATTCTGATAAGGTCGGAAAGCGCAAGCCGTTCGTTCTCGCAGGCTACGGGCTCTCAACAATCGTTAAGCCGATTTTTGCGCTTTCTTCAATCTGGCAGCATGTCCTTCTCGCCCGGGTTCTCGACAGGATTGGGAAGGGCCTGCGGGGCAGCGCCCGGGACGCGATGATTGCCGACTATTCCGATGAGAAGAGCCGGGGGAGGGCATTTGGTTTTCGGAAAATGATGGATTCGCTGGGAGCGACAATCGGCCCCCTGTTTGCGTTCATCCTTCTACCGATTCTCCTCGCTTATTACAGCGGAAACGAGGGAAATGCCTACCGGGCCCTCTTTGCAATAGCCGTGATACCAGCGGCCCTCGCGGTGCTTGTCCTGTTTTTCGTGAGAGAGAAGGAAAACGGCACGAAAATCAAGGGATGGAAGCTCGACTTGCGGGGCTTCAGCCCAACTCTCAAGGCCAACCTTGCCGTCTCGCTCTTCTTCTCGCTCGGGACATTCAGCTACGCGTTCTTCGTCCTTCGGGCGAAGGATGCCGGGATGAGCGTGCTCGCGATTCCGCTCGCCTACATGTTCTACAACTTCGTCTATTCGCTCTCGGCAATTCCCGCAGGCTCGCTCTCTGACATCATCGGGAGGAGGGCAGTGATAATGTTCGGCTACCTGCTGTTCGCGATAACGAGCTTGGGGTTCGGGTTCGCCGAAAGCGAGATTGCGATATGGTTCATGTTCGCCACTTACGGCATATTCATGGCCATAATCGAGAGCGTCCAGAGAGCGTATGTCTCTGACCTCGCGCCAAGGGAATTGAGGGGAACTGCGCTCGGCGTATACCAAGGGATGATAGGGATAGCAGCCCTTCCTGCGAGCGTGATTGCCGGCTTGCTCTGGGATGTTCCGGTTTTCGGCATGAGGGGGACGTTCATGTTCGGAGGAATAGTGGCGCTGGCCTCGATTCTAGCGTTTTTCGTTTTCGTGAGGGACGGCGAAAGTTGAGCGTAAGCGGCTTTGCTCTTTTAGTTGTAGAGTGCACACACATTTGTCCTAAAATAGTGCACGAACTTATGTCCGCTTTCACCCACCCGTTTGGGTGGGAAAATGGTGAAAGCGGCTATGGAAATCAGGCTCAAGTCGGTTGTTCTC
>JAKAKT010000032.1 GCA_021813385.1 Microcaldota archaeon | reverse complement strand
CAGTTCTCCCTTCTCAAGCTCCTTGATTATCCAGCGAATTTTCTTCTGGTTTAGGGTCTTCATAGGTTCGGGTATCGAGTCCGAACTTACTCTATCCTTCGAGATTACATTATTTCGGGATAATACAGCTTCCAACGTTTTCCAATAGATATAAATAAAGGGTAATGATAATCACCGTTTATCCTATTCAAAAAAAAGGTGAGAAAATGGTAGATGCGAACCACAAATACGACGTATACATGAAGAAAGGAAAGCTGAAGTTCACCCCGAACATGCCGGACTACGACAAGGCTTACAAGGGATTCAAGTGGGAGGACCACTACAAGGAGTTAGACTGGGCTCCCGGCAAGCCGCTTAACGTTGCCCATGTGGCGGTCGAACGGCACGCGCTCGGCCCGAACGCGAACAAGACTGCTCTTATCTATGTAGGAGAAAACACCGAGCAGCGCCTCACTTACAAGGAACTTCACTTGCTCTCGAACAAGTTCGCCAATGTCCTGAAGAAATACGGGATTAAGAAAGGGGACAGGGTTTTCCTTTTCATCTCGAGGGTTCCGGCTGTTTATGTCGCTTTCCTCGGCATCCTGAAGGCAGGGGCTGTTGCAAGCACACTGTTCGGCGCTTTCGGCCCGCAGGCAGTCAAGGATAGAGTAGGCGATGCTGAAGGGATAATGGTGATAACAAACGCAACCCTCAAAGACAGGGTCGACGCAGTTCGCCCTGAGATGCCTGCGCTTAAGCATGTCCTTGTCGTTGGGGCAAAGGAGCAGATGCCAGGCACAATTTCCTACGAGAAGGAAATGGAAGCCGCTTCGAACAAGTTCACGATGGAACAGACGCAGCCCGAAGACCCATGCTTCATGCTCTACACTTCCGGGACAACCGGCCACCCAAAGGGAGTCATCCACGCACATATGGCGATTCTCCAGGAATACATGACCTCCAAATGGGTGCTCGACCTCCGTCCCGAGGATATCTACTGGTGCACAGCTGACCACGGCTGGGTTACGGGGATAGCGTATGGAATCCTCGGCCCGCTCGCAGTCGGCACGACCATACTCCTCTACGAGGGAAGGTTCTCTGCTGATGCGTGGTATTCCACATTGCAGAAATACAAGATTACTGTTTGGTACACTGCCCCCACTGCGATAAGGATGCTCATGAAGGAAGGAAAGGACATAACGAAGAAATACGACTTCAGCACGCTGCGCTCAATCTACTCGGTTGGCGAGCCGCTGAACCCGGAGGCGATAAGGGAGGGCCTCGACATGTTCGGCCTGCCTTTCCACGACACCTGGTGGCAGACAGAGACTGGCGCGATGATGATAACGAACTACCCGTGCATGGACATCAGGTTTGGCTCGATGGGGAAGCCTTTCCCAGGCCTGGCCGCGGGAATAATCGACGACAACGGGAAGGAGCTCGGCCCGAACGAGGAGGGAAACCTCGCGCTCAGGCCAGGCTGGCCCGCGATGATGAGGACGATTTGGAAGAACAAGGAGAAATATGACAGCTACTTCAAGAACGGCTGGTACACTGCAGGAGACAAGGCGTGGAAGGACAAGGACGGGTACTTCTGGTTCATCGGCAGGGCTGATGATGTCATTAAGACCTCTGGCGAGCGGGTAGGGCCTTTCGAGGTAGAGAGCGCCCTGATTGACCACCCGGCAGTCGCCGAGGCAGGAGTGATAGGGAAGCCAGACCCGGTGAGAGGCGAAATCATAAAGGCGTTCATCACCTTGAAAAAAGGCTTCGCGCCAAGCGACAAGCTGAAAGAGGAGATACAGCAGTTCGTCAAGAAGAGGATGGCTGCGCATGCGTTCCCGAGGGAGATAGATTTCGTCGATAGCCTCCCGAAGACCAGGAGCGGTAAGATAATGAGGAGGGTGCTCAAGGCAAAGGAGCTCGGCCAGCCCATCGGGGACACTTCCACGCTTGAGAACGATTAAGGAGAGAACTCGAGCCGAATCAAGCCCAAAAGCCCTCTCCCGGAACTGGCGCAAAAGTCGGTGGAAATGAGCGACAAAGAGACGAGGATACAGAAGCTTGCGCAAGGAGCGAAGGATATAGAGGACAGATTGTTGTTACCATAATCTGAGGGATTTAATCCATACTAGACTCTTTATGTTCGGTAATCCCTTCGTTGTTTCTGCCTCAAGCCGTCGTTTTGCCATGTTTTACTAACATTACGCCAGTTCAAACAATTTTTTTAGGAACCAGCATGCTCTTTCTCATATTTCCCAAGTGCTTCCTTCGTTATCTTCCAATTCCGGCCAAATTTTACGGCTCCGATTTTTCCAGTCCTCGCAAGCAAGCTCAAGTACTCCTGGCTGTAGCCGTTCTTGCTGATTTTCGCCGCTTCGGCAAGTTCCAAGTATTCACCCGGATTCTTGCCCAACGAGTCAAGATAAATATCGAGCGAACGTTCAACTGCCTTTGCCAGAAAATTCAAAAATGGCGTAATGTCATTCTCAGCTCTCGACTTCGCTATCATGTTTATGTATTTCTTCCTCTCCGCGCGCAATATAACCACCGGCGGGTAGCCGTTTCGCATCAAGTAAAGATTGACGATAAGCCGTGCAGTGCGTCCGTTTCCATCGATAAACGGATGGATATCAACGAATTTCTGGTGAATTTTTGCGGCTGTTTCTATAGGTTCGCCACCCTTTGTTTTCAAAAGCGCATATGCCTCTCGCATTAAGGCGGGCACTTTCGCAGGACTAGGGGGCGTATAAGTAGTTCCGCTTATCCGCACTGCCCCTCTCCTGTAAAAACCAGCGTTTTCAGGGTCGATCCTGTCGAGAATCAACGCGTGAAGGTTCAAGACATCTATTTCTTCTAGGTTTCTTTTGCTCACGAGTGATTCCACAAAGTCTATCGCCTTGCTGTGATTTGTTACCTCGAGGTGCTCCTTCATGCTTTTGCCGCCAACAGTTACGCCCTCTTCCAGAACAAGCTTCGTCTCACTCAGCGAGAGCGAATTGCCCTCTATTGCGTTCGAATTGTAGGTCAAATCCACCCTGAATGTTTCCTGGAGCTTTGCAAGCGCGCCTCTATTAAAAGGTCTAAGCTTGTCCAGCGCGTTCTTTTTCTCAAGTATGCGAGAGTATATCGCTTCGTCGAGTGCCATAGCTAAGTTATATATCGGATAGTTTATAAATATTTCTATCCGATATTAAGTGCGTTAGTGCTTTCAATAGTTCTTTATATCGGATAAATATAAATTATCTCTAACCGATAAAATTTTGTTCCTGCCTCAAGCCGCCAGCTTGCGTTTCTCTCCCGGCGCTTTCTTTATTTTAAGCTCCCCACGCGAGGCTAGCCATATCCTCACAGAATTACATTCTACCCGCCCGGCCCATTCCTTCCCGAATCCTGGCGAAATCTGGGCCCAAACCGGTTCTAACCTCGGAAAATTTATATTTAAAGGGCCGGGCCAACCCAAATCCGAGGTGGTTTGAATGGAAAAGAAAATCGGAATTGGAATCGGAGTCGGGCTGCTGGCACTCATCCTGGCAGCCCCGTTTGCCCTCGCCTATGCGAGTGGGCAACCATACCGGGACGGGTACGAGCTAGGCGGCATGATGTACGGAAAATCCGCGAATCTCTACCTCACTGGAGCGGGCGGGGCAGGGCCTGGCGAGAAGGACAGTGATTTCGACGACCAGATGGTGAAGATGCACAACAGGATGCATGGGACCAACTACACTGCCGATGAATTCGAGAAACTGCACGAGCGGATTGGCTGCCACTAGGCAGCCGTTTTTTGTTTTTCTTTTATTAAGGGGTGATTTGAATGATGGACTTTCCTGAAACCGGAATTGAAAAAGAACACAGGGCGCTATTGAGCCTGAAGCCAAAGATGTTTCACATCTTCGCGCTCATGATCATCCTAAGCATAGCGCACTCGCTTCTTTTCTTAGCCCATTTTTCAGGGATTATCTCGGATACCTCGACCTGGGTGTTCTGGCTCAACGCCGCGCTCCTCGCGCTGTTCATGGTCGCATTCGTACAGCTCGTGAAGATGAACAGGCACGTTTACGAGGTATCCAGGACAGCGGTTACAGAATTACAGGGGCTAGTTCATAGGGAAAAGAGGACGCTTCCGCTGGACAAGGTATTCGCATACAGGATGAACCGGTCGCTTACGGACCACATCCTCGGAACCGCGCACCTGACAATAGTGGGAAGCGGAGGCATCCCCGCCATAACGATAAGCTTCGCCGATTACTCTGAAGCGAGAAACGCGGAGAACTTGCTTGATGCGCTTCTTCTGGATGGGGCGGCCGGGAAAACAAAAGCAGCCGGCAGAGTGGCGGAAGGTGCAGCAAAAACACCGGAGCGCGAGAGCGAAGAAGGAGTTGGAGGCGTTGCAATTTCCGGGAATGATGAGCGTTGGTGGCGTAATGGTTAAAATTAGAACGGAGCCAGTGTATTACGATGGCAGACAAAAGCGCAACCGTAGCCAAGAAGCTTCTTTACTGGCTCGTTGTCGGCTCACGCGGAGGGGCGAACAGGGCCCGCATACTGATGCTTTTGAAAGAGCGGCCGATGAATACGCAGCAGATTTCGGATGCGCTTGCCCTTGACTACAAGACGGTCCAGCATCATCTGGACCTGTTGAAGAAGAATACGCTCTTGGATAACGTAGGGGAAGGATACGGGAAGGGATACACCCTCTCACCGGACATGGAGGCGATGGCAGATGAGCTCCCAAAGCTCTTTAAAATCAGGAAAAAATGAAACTGGAACAATCGGCATGGACGCAAGTTCCGTCGTGATTACGCTAGTCATAACCCTATTTACGATAATCTTCCTCTGGCTCTTCGCCGCTTCAGTCGTCCCGGTTGGCGGCGGGGGCTGCGGCATGATGGGCGGAGGGTTCGGGATGATGGGGGGCGTCAATTTCATACCGCTTGCGATTCTCTTGAATCTCGCAAACTTATTCCTGCTCGCGTACCTCATCTCCCAATATATCGTGATGTACCGGACGATAAAAAGCGAGTTCACGCTCGGGCTCATAGTGCTTGCTTACATCCTGCTGGCGCACTCGATACTCGCAAACCCGCTCCTGTTCCCGAACATGATGAGCTATGGGTTCATGGGCGGGCCGCTCTCGTTTGTACCTGCGCTACTGACTACGATAGGAGCGGCGGTGTTGCTCTACCTGAATTCGAGATGAGATGCGCAAAAGGGTCATTGCATGGACAGAACATTGAGCCTGCTCAGCGTCTTCGCGATTCTGGTTTTTGGCTGCATTTCATCGGAAGCGCCGAAAATCGGGAGATACGGGAGCGAGCATTCGCATGCTGACTTTAAGGTTTACATAAACAACGCCGCCATCGATTTCGCACAGGCGAGCTACCAAGGAGGGCATTCCGGAAACGAAAGCGAAGAGGCGGAATGCGGGAACGAAACCCAACTTGCCCATCTTGACAACGGGGACGGAGACGTGGTTCACAAGCACGCAACTGGGGTGACTTGGGGGTATTTCTTCTCCGAACTTTCAATGAACCTTACCGACAACTGCCTTGTCCTTGACAACGAGACCGCCTTCTGCAACAGCAATGGCGCGAGATGGCGGTTCTTCGTCAACGGAAGCGAGACAGGCCAGTTGAAGGACGTGGAGATACGCGACCTTGGCCGGGTGCTGCTCACTTACAACGCAACGGACGAGCAGATTCGGCAGCAACTCGCGTCGGTCACATCAAAATCTGCCGGAGAATCAAAAGGAGAAGTGTGCAGGATAACAGCCAATAAGACTTGAATAATCATCAGGCCGGCTCAGAGAGGGCAACCAGGAATTTCCTTTTCCTTTTTCTCCTTATCTTTCTTTCAATCTTCTTGTCCTCGAGCCGGACTATGGATTCCCAGGAAAGAAGGGAGCCGAATGCCCCAAAAAGAATCCCGCCGGCTAAGAGAGGAAGGTTCCCGAAGGCTGGGTCGGCGTATGGAGCTATGAACGGATACTGTATGCTGAGGAAAAGGTAAAGCGCAATCCCTATGGAGAGCACTCCTGCGGAAAGACTGACCAAGTGCATCCGAGTCGCCGAATGGATTTTTTGCTTATGATATAAAAACCTTGCCACTGAAAAGCAACTTGGCGAGGTGGTGGGATGGGGCAGAAAGAAATCGGGAAGCTTGAAGCGCACGACGACCAGAACAGCAAAGACTACATCTTCATCGTTTCCGAGGAGCGAGAGGGCGATTCGTTCGTAATCCGAATAGCCGGCAATATCGTGACCGGGACCTTCTGGACGAAGGACCAGGCCGGGAAAAGCGCGCAAAAGATGCAGGCCCTCGGGGTTAAACGCGAGAAGAGGGGCTCCCCGTATGTTCCAACAGGCAAATCCGACAAGCGAAGCATCACGTACGAGCTATTGCAAGAAGGGGGCAAGCCAACTGCAATTGAAATCAGCGTGACAACGCTTAAGGCAGACGGGGCCCCGTATCCAGAAAAGAAATTGACAGTGAAGTGGCCCGAGTATCTTCCTTAACGCCAAGGCCCTCCCTCCCAGGTACGAGCGCCAGTTTTTATTTTTTCCCCAGCAATGGTTATCCATGGCAAAATCATTTTTCGCGCTAATATTCTCCCTGCTTCTCCTGTTTGGCTGCGCCTTGCAGCAAAAGGGGCCAGGTGCAAACGCGCTAGTTCTGGGGAAGGACCTTGTTGAAGTGAATGAAAGCGCGGAAACGAACAAAACCCAAGAGACCACCAATCCTTTCCCCGGAACCTCCCCCGCACCCGCAGAATCGAAACTGAAGTCGTTCTCAATCTCAACTGGCAAACCTTCTTATGTTTCGAATGAAACCGTATCGATAACTACACGACTTGAAGTTCAGGGCGAGATTCCAGGAGTGCGGGTTACCTCCTGGGGCATAAGGAACGCTTATGGCGTTGATGCTTTCAACCAGAACGAGCTATTGTATCTAAAGAACGGCGAGAATTTTGTGAACTTTACGTACAAGCTGCCTTACTGCTCTCTCTGCTCGAGGCTGCCAGAAGGAATCTACTACATTTACGCGAAAGCGGAAAAGGACAACAAGAGTCTCGCTCTCGCCAATTGTTCCTTCAATTTTTCAGTCGGTTAATCCATCAGATTCCGATTCTCTGGGGATTTTTTGGTTCCTCTTGGGCGAAAGCAGCGCTTCCCTCCTTCTCAACCGGGTTTAGCGTCCATCGCAACATTTTTCCACTGTTCGAAAAATCAGAGAGTTTTTGCTTCCCTATCCCCTTGCCCGTGAAGTCATAAACATACCCGTTCAAATAAACGCCCCAGTGTTCTCCTGCCAATTCTTTCCCGATAGAAATGGAGAAAACTTTCAACAGTGACCCGTTCCCCCCTTCGCCAGACTCAAGCCTTTTGTTTGCGTCTTCCCGCATAACCATTATTTCTGACGGGCTTTTTTCTGAGAGCGTTTGCTCTTCCTGAGGGCTTATGAACCACGTTGCGTTTAGCCCACCGTTGTTGCTCTCTTGTGCAATCACTGCCTTTGAATACGGGACCCCCAGGGCTGTCGCAACAGCCCACGAGCAGAAATCAAAGCAATCATTTGAGTTTTCCGCGTAATCGCCCATCGGCTTAAGCCCCTTTTGCTGCATGATGTAGGCAAGCTCGGCAACGAACCCAACTTTTTCCCCGATTTTTGCCCGGGGTGCCTGCGCCTCATTAACTACGGGCGTTTTTTCTTCAACCATGGAAAAGAACGGATTAGTTCCCTTCGGTTTTGTGAGATTTGCTTCAACTGCCCTTATTGCGTTATTGACCCATTCGCTTGCAGGCCCCTTGCCCGCGCCCATTCCCCTCAGGAGCACAGGCAAGCTCGTTGCATACAGCGGTTTTACCGGGTTTATATCCGGGAACACTCCAACCGGCCCGCTGGCGAGGAACCTCTCAAGCGCTTTATTCACCTCATCCTCGGATGCCCCGGCATTTTTTGAGGAATCGAGAACTCTTTTCAGCGCCTCAAGCGCGAACTTCATGTTTTCGAGGGTTTCCTTTCGTTCTCCTGCGGGGAGCTTGCCAACAAGCTCTCCAAGTTTATCCTCAAGAGTTTCCTCTTTTTCTGGCAATGCTGGCCCCTGTCTTCCTCCTGTATAAACGAATGTCTTGTCTGCAGGAATGTTCGTGGTAATTGGCGTAATTTTCAGGTCGGTTATTTTGTCATCCATGCCAGGAATTTGGCCTGAAGAATATAAAAAATGAGGTGTGAACTAAGGGCAAGAGAAAAACAAGAAAAAGAAAATGTTCAGAGGAACAGCGGGGCTAGAACCAGCGTTATCGTGGCCAGCAATTTTATCAGCACGTGAATCGACGGCCCGACAGTGTCCTTGAACGGGTCGCCGACAGTGTCGCCGACTATGGCCGCCCTGTGGGCATCGGTGTGCTTCCCGCCATGCGCGCCGCTCTCGATGTGCTTCTTCGCGTTGTCCCAGGCGCCCCCTCCGTTGTTCATGAGAGTCGCCATGAGGACCCCGGATATTGTCCCGACCATCAAAAACGCGGCCATCGCCTCGTATTTCAGGACTGCCCCTACGAAAATCGGGAACAGGACCGCTATCGCCCCGGGAATCACCATGTTCTTGAGCGCGCCGACAGTCGTTATGTCAACGCACTTCGCGTAATCGGGCTTCTTCTTCCCCGCGAGTATGTCCTTGTCCTTGAACTGCCTCCTGACCTCCTCGATTATGTACTGGGCGGTCTCGGAAACAGCCCGCAGGGCGAACCCGGAGAACAAAAATATCAGCATCGCGCCAAGCATCGCTCCCACGAACACGTTCACGTGCGCGATATTGACTGTCTTGAATGCCTGGCCCGTGAGCTTCGTCACCTCGTCCATGTAAGCGGAGAACAGCAGGAATGCGGCAAGAGCTGCGCTCCCAATGGCATACCCTTTCGTGAGCGCCTTCGTCGTGTTCCCCACGGCATCGAGCCTGTCAATCTTCTGGCGCATCTCCTTTGGCGCCCCGGACATCTCGATTATCCCGCCAGCATTGTCGGCAATCGGGCCGAACGTGTCCATCGCGAGAATGTATGCGCAGGTCGCGAGCATCCCCATGGTCGCAATCGCGGTCCCGTAGAGCCCCCCGTTAGGGACCCCGGACAGTTCCCCGCACTTGAACGCGACGATGAGGCCGACTGATATCAACACAACCGGGATTGCGGTGCTCTCAAGAGCCACCGAGAACCCGGAAATCAGGTTCGTCGCAGGCCCCGTCTGGGAAGCGTGCGCAATCGACTTTACTGGCCTGAACCAGTGCTCTGTGTAATACTGCGTAGTCAGAACGAACAATATGGAGAGAATGATTCCGACCATGCCGGCGTAGAAGAACCAGACGTTCCCGAGCATCCACATCGTCGCGACATAGAAGAGCCCGGCAGCGATTACCGAAGCGACATAATAGCCCCGGTCGAGCGCCCTCATCGGGTCCTCGTTCTCGCTCGCCCGCACAGCGAAAATCCCGATTATCGAGGCGATGAGCCCGAAGGACCTCGCGACGAGCGGGAACAGCACCCCGTTCATCCCGAAAACAGGGAACAGTGCAACCCCGAGAATCATCGCGCCGATGTTCTCAGCAGCCGTAGATTCGAACAGGTCAGCCCCCCTTCCTGCGCAGTCTCCGACATTGTCACCTACCAAATCGGCAATCACAGCCGGGTTCCTCGCGTCATCCTCCGGAATCCCGGCCTCGATTTTCCCAACAAGGTCGGCCCCGACATCAGCCGCTTTAGTGTAGATGCCCCCTCCGAGCTGGGCGAAAAGCGCAACAAAGCTCGCTCCGAACCCGAATCCGACAATCATGAAAGGGGTCTCCTGCGGGTTCGCGCCGAAAAGATAATAGACAAACAGGACGCCGAGAAGCGACATTGAGACTATCGTGAGCCCCGAAACAGCTCCCCCCCTTATCGCGACCTCGACCGCCTTTGCCGAGCCCTCTTTCAGCGCAGCAGCGGTCTTTATGTTCGTCCTCACTGAAATGTACATACCTATTATCCCTGCAATTGCGGAGCAGAACGCCCCGACCAAAAACGATGCGCCGGTGTAAGTCGCGACATCCGGATGGCCGGTGAGCCAGTAAGCCCCTGCCATGATTATCGCTAGCGCAATAGTGAATATCGCAATGGTGGTATACTGCCTTTTCAGGAAAGCTTCAGCGCCCTCCTTAATCGCTAGAGCGACCTCCTGCATCTTCGGGGTTCCCGAGTCCTGCTTCAGCACGTACCATGCGAAGTAGAGAGCGACAAGGAGCGCCGCGATGCTTATTGCGAAAACCAAAAGCAGCATGTACATTAAACCACCCCATAATTACAAAACTCGCTAATCAGTGTCTCACAAAGAATTTAAACATTTGCAGAGGGCAAAGGGAGATGGAAAAACGGCGTTAACTCCTTTTCGGGTAACCCCAATCAAAACACACTAAACGACTATTTATAAATTTGAATCGCATAATACGAAATCTTGTTCAAAGGAGGTTGGAGAATGACTCAAATAATCACAAGGAACCCGTCAAATCTCGTTCTTCATAAAAACAAGGCTGGCGTCGCCGAGCCCTTGGGATTTATCGACAGATTGAGGGCGATAAAAAGCGGCGCTCCGGTCCCCACGAACCCTGAGTTGGGTTGGTTTTTGGAGGAAGCGAATCGTACTAAGTTGCCCAGAGAGTTTCGAGGAATTTTCGAAAACTGCAGGCTTGGCGATAGGTCAGTTAGTCCCCTCCTAAGCTCGAGAACGCTTCTAATAAAGGAAGCAGAAGGAAGGGGATTTGGAGAAACTGTAACCGACCAATTTAGTGGAGCGGAAACTCCAATCCCAATAAAATACCGCGGCCGGATAGACCACGGGCTCGGAGTATGTGTTTAGCCCCTGACGGCAGCCACTAATGCCCCTCTCGGCTCGACT
This sequence comes from Microcaldota archaeon, assembly GCA_021813385.1. Taxonomy (GTDB): domain Archaea; phylum Micrarchaeota; class Micrarchaeia; order Burarchaeales; family JAKAKT01; genus JAKAKT01. Next base: position 27 of record JAKAKT010000032.1, on the reverse strand, counting down.
CCTTGCAGTTCCCAAGTCGCAACAACC
>JAKAKT010000040.1 GCA_021813385.1 Microcaldota archaeon | reverse complement strand
CAGAAGAAGCAGGCAAAACTTACAGAATTTCAGACGTAGTCGGAAACCCCAATCCGAGCGAAGCGAGGACTCGCCCCCGAGGGCGAGCCTTCAGGTTGGGGAGGAAGTCATTTGTTTCATCTTGCGGTCTCCCAGCCGTCCTCCCGGGGCGTCACCTTCAAACCTTCCGTATGGCGGGCCATTAACTGTTGAATCAATTCCCCCACATCGTCATCGTGGTAACTTTCTCCTCTCCGGTCTCCTTTCTTTTCAGCTGCGAGAGGCGGTTTTGCGCTCCTGGCGTGCTCCCTTAAAAATTCGCTCCCGTTGCCCGGCCCGCCCGCTGGCTTCTGGCCGTTTCCATTTCTTCTGGCAAATATCAGCGGAAAAAACCCGCTTGTAGCTTCCCAAGTCGGTCCCGCGCTCGACCGGTTCCCGTTGTTTCCATTAGACATTGAGCATTTAACTAAAGTCGCTGGGTATTTATAGGTTGTGCGGGCATCGTCGAAGTTCGCCGAAGGGCGATGTTTTCGTTTATGCCGTTAAGAAAACCAGTTAGTAAGGGTTCCCGAACTCCTGCTGGAACTTCGACTGTTCATCATCAAAGCTTTCGTATTTCTTTGCCTTCCTTAATTTCTCTTCGCACCTCTTCGCGTCCTCTTCCTTTCCCGCATCCAAATAGATTTCCTGCGCCCGCTTGTAGTCGCAGCCCTTCTCGTAAGAAGCTGCGGCCCTGGCTGGTAGTTCAGCTTTCAAAAAGTAATCAGCTGCCTTTGCATACTTCCCCTTCTTCTCGAGCAGCTCGGCTTTTGCGACTAAATTTTCCTCAGGCATAAGAATACCCAATGGTTTATACCAAAAAAGCCTTAAAATATTAGCGGAGTCTCTTTTTGCACATCTTCGCATCAAATCACAATGCCTACTTCAAATATTTCCTGTCCGCAGTCACGACATACGCCGTCCGATGGCTTATGTTAACTGCCCTGTCGGCGAACCTCTCGAGGTGCCTCCCCACAATCGCGGTCCTGAAGAGGAGCTCCGGCTCCTTGCATACCTTCGCGGATTTCTTGAGCTTGTCCAGCAGCTTTCCAAAATAAACGTCATTTTCCTTCTCGAGTTCCAGGACTGCCTCAAGGCTCCCCAAGTCCCTTTTCGTGAAGCCCTCGACCGCGAGCTTAATCGCCTCTTCGGCCAGCCCCTCCATCTTCTTCAACTCGCCGACTCCATCCACGATTCTCGGTTTCATGAGCACCACGGTTTTTGCGATGTCCGCGGAATAATCCCCGCATCTCTCGAGGTTGTTCGCAACTGTGAGCGCAGAGCCCAGGAACCTGAGGTCTATTGCGACGGGCTGCTGCCTCGCGATTATCTGGAAGCACTTCTCCTGCAGGTTAATGAAGGCCTCGTTTATGTGCACATCCTCTTTTATGAGCTGTTCCGACGCCTTTTCATCCCAAGACTCAAGATATTTCATCGATTTATCGAGCGCTGAGCAGCTCATTATGCTGAGGTCCTGCAGGTCGTGATTTACAGACTCAAGAAGTTCCAGATAAGTTTCGCGCACCATTCAATCACCCCTAGCCAAATCTCCCGGTCAGATACATCTCTGTGCTCTTCTCCCTCGGCCTTTCAAATATCTCGCTCGTCTTTCCGTACTCAATCAGCTTCCCGAGGTAGAAGTATGCGGTGTAATTGGATACTCTCGCAGCCTGCTGTATGTTGTGCGTGACTATGACCACGGTATATTTCTCCTTAAGCTTGTGCATGAGGTCCTCGATTTTCGCGGTCGCAATCGGGTCGAGGGCCGAGCACGGCTCGTCCATTAAGATTACCTCTGGCTCGACAGCGAGGGCCCTCGCGATGCAGAGCCTTTGCTGCTGCCCGCCCGAAAGCTTCATTGCAGATTTGCTGAGGTCGTCTTTCACTTCATCCCAAAGAGCGGCCTCATCAAGGCTTCTTCGAACGATAGCGTCAAGTTTCGAGCGATTGTTCTCCCCGTGCACCCAGGGCCCATAAGCTACGTTTTCATAAATCGATTTCGGGAACGGGTTCGGGGTTTGGAATACCATCCCGACTCGTTTTCTTAAATCGACTACGTCGGTATTTTGGGAATTCACATCAAGGCCATCGAGCATGAGTTGCCCCGACACTCTGCAGGCGGGAATCACATCGTTCATCCTGTTTATGCACCTTAAGAAAGACGTTTTTCCGCATCCGCTGGGGCCTATGAGCGAGGTCACGCGATTCACGAAAATCTCAATGGAAATGTCGAAAAGAACCTGCTTCTCCCCGTACCACAGACTTATCCCTTTCGATGATATCTTGATGGGCCTCTCTGCCAATTCACCACCTGTATTTCCTCCTAAAGTATAACCTCAGCAATATCGCCGAGAGGTTGAGCGCGAGCACGAGTGCGAGCAGCACGAGGGCGGTCCCGTACTGGAGCCCCTGCGTCGCCCTCACGTTAATCGACTGCGTGGATAAAATATATAAGTGATAAGGCAGGGCCATTGTCTGGTCGAAAACCGAAGTTGGGAGCCTCGGGAGGAAATATGCGGCTACAGTGAAGAGAATTGGCGCAGTCTCTCCGGCAGCCCTGCCCACCCCAAGTATTGCGCCAGTCAGTACCCCGGGCATCGCATAGGGCAGGACGCTGCTTTGTATCGTCTGCCATTTTGTCGCCCCAAGAGCGAAAGATGCGTTCCTGAAGGACTGCGGCACATTCAGCAATGCCTCCTGGGAAGTCTTAATGATTACGGGCAATATCATGAGCGCGAGCGTCAAGCTACCTGCGAGGATCGATGCCCCGAACCCGAAAATCGTCACGAACAAAGCGAAGCCGAACAGCCCGAACACAATCGAAGGGACCCCTGCGAGATTGGTAATCCCGGTGTTTATCAGCGAAAGGGCCTTGCTCGGCCTCGCATACTCGGTCAGATAGATTGCAGTCAATAACCCGAGCGGGAAAGCTGCGAGAATCGCCCCGAGGGAAAGAAGAACCGTCCCCCAAATCGCCGGGAATATCCCTCCGGCGGTCATCCTTTTCGCTGGCGCTTTAGTCAGGAAATCCCAGTTCACAACCCCAATGCCCTTGCTCGCTATGTCATAAACAAGCACGAAGAGAACCGCCACTACGGCGAGTGCGCACAGGCGCAGGAAGAGGAAAGCTATTCTTTGCTTTGTTTTTCGGTTCATCGTTCTTCCCTTTTTATGAGGTGATTCGCGACAAGGTTCACCCCGAAGCTTATGATGAAAAGTGTGCAGCCTATCATGAAGAGGGCAAAATAGTGCGGGCTCCCCCTCGCAACCTCGCCCATCTCGGCTGCAACAGTCCCGGTCATGGTCCTCACCGGGTCGAGGAATCCGGTCGGAATCAGGGCGGCGTTCCCAGTCGCCATCAAGACGACCATCGTTTCGCCTATCGCCCTCCCGAAGCCGAGCAGGACCCCAACGCCAATCCCGGGTATCGCAGAAGGCACAATGACGTTCTTTATCGTCTCCCACTCAGTCGCTCCCATTGCAAGGGAAGCGTGCCTGTAGCCTTTCGGGACAGACCTCAGCGCGTCCTCGGAAATAGTCTCGACAGTCGGGATTATCATGACAGCGAGCATGAGCGCCCCGTTGAGCGCAGTCAGCCCGCTCGGGATTCCGAAAATCTGCGAGAGCAAGGGAGCGAGCACAACGAGCGCGAAGAACCCGATAACCACCGAGGGAATTCCCGCGATTATCTCAATCGCAGGCTTCAGAACCTCCTCGAGCCATTGGGGCGCGATTTCGGAGAGGTAAATGGCGCAGCCAACTGCCAGCGGAACCCCAACAACAATCGCCCCGAGAGTCACGAACAGCGAGCCGACAATCAGCGTGAGCATCTCGTATCTCGGGTTCTCGGAAGTCGGCTGCCACTCGGTTCCGAGGAAGAGATGAACCGGGTCCTCGAACCTGAATATCCCGGCGCCTTCGAGGAACAGGAACAGGAAGATGAGAACTATCGCAACTATTGAAGTGTAGGCGACAATGTGCGTGAGCTTCCCCATCGCGTTTCCGGCCAAATCCTGTTTTGCCATACTTCACTCACCCGAAATAGCCCAATTCCTCCGTTATCGCCTTCCCTTCCTCCCCCTTGACAAAATCTATAAATTCCTTGGCCGTTCCTTTCGGCTCCCCGTTGGTATAAAAATTTAAGGACCTGGATATCGGGTACTCCCCGCTTTTCACAGTCTCCTTGGTCGGCAAGTATCCTTCACTCCCTCCCTCTTTCGCTATCCTCAAAATCTTCACGTCATTCCTCTGCTTCGCGTAGGCGACCCCGACATAACCGATTGCCGTCTTGTCCTGCGAGACCGACTCGACAATCGCGGAGTTCCCGGAAGAATACTTCGTGCCAGGGGCGTAGTCCGCTTTCTTCAGTACGTATTCCTTCACGAACTCGTAAGTTCCCGAAGAGGATTCCCTTGAATAAATCCCAATCTGCTCATCCTTCCCGCCGACTTCCTTCCAATTTTTGACTTCGCCCTTCAGAATCGCCCCGGCCTGCCCCATCGTCAGCTGTTCGACAGGATTATCCGGATTAACAATCATTGCAATCCCATCGTAGGCGACAATCGTCTTGACAGGGCTGGCACCCATCGCGTTCGCCTTCCCGATTTCCGAGGGCTTCATTTCCCTCGACGCCTGCGCGATGTCCGTTCCTCCGTCGATTATCGCGGTTATCCCGACCCCGGAACCCCCCCCGGTAACGGAAACGGTTTTCTCAGTGTGGAGTTCCATGTATCTCTCCGCCCAGGCCTGCCCGAGAATCACCATCGTGTCGGAGCCGGTAATCTTGAGCCTGTTTTCGGTGTCGCGCGAGGTGCAGCCATGGATAAGGGCGATTGAGAATAGGAGCACCGCGAGATAAAGGAGCTTCGCCATAAACCTCGAACTTATAACTAGTTGCAGGCTTTTAAATTCTCTACTCAACCGCAGGGCCGGTCAGCATGTTCTTTTTGCAGAACTCTTCGCTAGCCTTAAAAACCTCGACGCTCTCGCGCTTTTTCGCGTCGCTCTTCCAATATTCAACCCTGATTTTCTCCCCTTCTGCGTCCGAATACCTGGCAGTCAAGGAAGCCGCAATCCCGATTGCTTCCTTTGTTTTCGGGCCTGAGAGCAAAGTTATCGGGCTCCCGACCCCGGGCACCTCGAATGCGAAATCTGCCTTTTTCTTCAGCAGCAAGAGCATGTCATTGTCCCGCTTTCTTCTCCCGACCACAATCTTGTTTTTCCCGACCCTGAAATGCCTCCCGTATCGGAGTATCATCACGTCCCGCAAATCAAGCCGCCTCTTGCTCGCGAACAAATCCCTCAGCTTCGCAGCGAAGTCCTTTTCAGTGAGCGGGCAGCCTCCTCCAGGTGTCAGGTTTTTCGTGACCCCATACTTTTTCGCTAAGGCAGCCTGCTCGATTCTCCTCCTTCCGCTTATCGCGTGCAATCTTTCCCGGTCCACGAGCCCCTTCTCTTCCGCTTCAGTGGGTACGAGCAATTTAGCTGAAAGGGGCCTGAGCAATTTTCCCTTGAGCCCCGCCTCCTTTTCGATGAGCCTCATCGCCCCCATGTGCTGCGACATCGGCCTCTGCCCGAGCACCTCGCCTGTGAAAATGAAGTCCGCGCCAATCTTCTTCGCAATCCTCTTCGCCCTTCTCAATCTCCCAATCCTGCAATCGATGCAAGGGTTCATCGCCGACCCGTATCCGTGCTTCGGGTTCCTGACCAGCCGGATGAAGTCCATCCCCTCGGGCACGAGCATCAGCTTCACTCCAATTTCTTTTGCGACGTCCTTAACTGTGCAGCCCTTTTCCTGGCACGCGCAGAAAGGAGATTCGAAATGGAGCGCAATCACCTCGATTCCCTGCTCCTGAATAACTTTAATAGCGACTGAGCTGTCCAGCCCTCCTGAGAACATCCCGATTGCCTTGACCATTAATTCATCTCTCGCTTTAGACATTAAGATTATTTTTGAAAAAGATACATTAATTCTTGGTTGTCACGAATTCTACAAATAATGAAGTTTATAAGCTTAAAATGCAAAATATTACTGTTCATCTTGGGAGGTTGAGCTTATGGGTACTGTAAAAATGGAGGAAGGGTATGTCCGAGTCGGCAGACCGAGTTCTAACGGTGTAACTTATAGGGACGCACTCCAGGAATTCAGAGACAGAATGGCGTCAAATTTTGTTCATGAACAGCTAAATCGTATTGGTTTGGTCGATTCCGGACTACAATACGAAAGAATACGCGGTGCCTATCCAGCTTGGGCGAGAGAACTTTTCGGAAAACCAAAAAACGGAGAACGCTTTAAGGAAGGCAGGGATCTGAAGGACTCGATAACGGGTTGGTCCATCCCCGCATCAGCTATGAAAGAAGTGAAAGGCGGAGACCCCTTTGCCCCTGGAATCGGACTTTTAGTAGACCCTGCAGATCTCGAGGAGAGAGCAAACGGGATAGTAGCAGTTCCAAAATCAATTGTCGTTGTTTCAAACCTCCAGGCAACCGGTAAATTGGGTAAATTGGATAAAGCTACAGGACTTCCAGTGATGTCTGAAAGTGAAATTGACCCGATGAACGCAGGGATCATTTATTACGCGGATCCTGAAAGTCTGAGGCCAATTGTTCGCGGTTTCGACCATTTTAGTAATTATGATAAGCTCGGTTCCGGGATTACTGCTTATTGGTTGCCCTCCACGAATGCCGGGGTTGTTGTTCTTGAAGCGAAATTGAACGCGCCACCAGAAATGTTGTTGCAAGAACTCCTGGAAACCTCACCTCAAGCGCTCATAGAAGCCAGGAAACTTGCGGACGCAGGAATGCAGCTTCCGCCCGGTATCGCAAAACTTGTGGACTTATCAAGAGAAATTTGAGATTAAGCTAATGGCGCTTGTGCAAAATCAAGCTATCTTCTAGTTTACTTTCTCCCCCTCGTTATTCCCTTTCTCTTTTCCCGTTTCCTTGTAAGCCGACTTCACCACTTTCTTTATGTCTTTTGCCCTCTTCTCACCCATCCCCTCAAGCTCGAGCAATTCAGTCTCAGTCGCATTCACTACATTCTCGACGGAATAGAAATATCTCAGCAAATCCTTCGCCCTCTTCGGCCCCACTCCGGGCAGGCACTCGATTATGAGCTGCTGCTGCTCCGCGAGAGTCCGCGCCTTCCTTTCCCCAAGCAACCTGATTTCCTTCTTCTCGCCCAACTGCTCCCTCTTCGCGACTGCGAACAAGAATTCCGCCGTCCCCTCAACTCCCCTCGTGAACATCACCGGAATCCCGTAATCGACCATGAGCGCAGCGAGCGCCCCGAGCAGCGCAACCCTTTTCACCCGCTCCTCGAAACTCTCCCCCTCAACGATTATTATCGACCTCTCGAACTGCTCCCGCATCCTTGCAGCCTGCTGGAACAATCTCCCATCGATAATCGAACTCTCGAAGTCGTTCCTCGTTTTTCTCTCAGCTATCACTCTCTCAGATAAAATGAAGTCCCCGACCTCGAGCCTCTTCTTCTCCACTTTCGCCCCGAGCCCTTCGAGCTCTTCCTTCAAGCTAGCGCTTTCCCTGTCATCCATAAAGATTTGCACGACTCCTTCCTTTCCCATCCCCCGCTCACCTTATGCTCCCGCAGAACTCGTCGATTTCCGAGAATGAGATGCCGCACCCGTTGAATTTCAGCCCGTAGAGCGCCGCTTCCACTGCCTTCTTCTCGAGGCTCCCGAACCTCTTGAAATACCCTCTTTCATAAGCAACCATCGCGAGCTCACTGCTCCGGATTATCACAAGGTCATGCGTCATTTTTTCAAACTTTCCCAGGTAATCCTCGTTCACCTGGACTCCCCGCATGAACTCGCGCTCGAGGTGGTCCCGCAGCTTCTCAGGCGCCTCGATTAGCATCCTCGTCGTCCTTTCGTCAATCAGGATGTTCCTCGTGCCCATTATAGTCGCAGTCGCAATCATGTCCGCTTCTCCAGAGTGGATAACCTGAAGCGGCCTCCCATTCACATAGAATATGTTGTTCGCGACCCATAAGATTTCCTTCATCTCGCTCTCGGCCCCTGCATTCGCGAGCTTGAGCACTCCCCGGTTCAACGCATCCTTCAATCTTACTGCCGTGAGCTCGTGCGAGCGCAATTTAATCGGGTTGTCGATGCATTCGCCTTTGACCCTCTCGGAAATGTAGAAGCCTTCCGGAAGCCTCTCCTTCAGCATCTCGATTACCCCGAGAAGGCAGGACTCGGTCAATGCGATGAGCGAGCTCGAGTCGCAAATGACTGATTTAGCTGAAAATCCTTCTTGCATTCGCCAATCTCTCCTCGACGTTTTTAGTCTTGCCGACCCTGTCGAACATCAATGTCTGCCCGATGTATTTCAGGACTTCCCTCATGTCAGCGCCTGTTATCGAGACGACATACGAGAGCGAGAAGCCCTGCGCATACAGGCGGGCGGCAATCTTGAGTTTCGCCTTGTCGATGAGCCCGCGGACATACCTCCTGTCCCTCGATTCGAACTCTACAAGGTGCTCGATAAGTTCGGTTGTCGCGCGGGAAAAATCCTCCTTCCTCCCTTCTTTTGCGCATTTGGAGCATTCCAGAAGCTTGTTTTCGATAAAAAGGCCGAGTTCCTCGGTCCTATGGTCATGGAAAAACCTGGGCTTTTCGAGCATCTTCCCAAGAACGTAGGAAATGACGCTTAGGGGAAACATCCCTTCCACGCTTTCAGTTGCCATGGATTCGGCGCAGCGGGTGCTGGTTTTCCTGAGAACCTTGATATCGCCGTTCCTAAACGCGTCATAAACTTCCTGGGCGGCTTTTGCGACCGAGTTCTCCATTCCCGCACCCCTGTTTTTTTCTCTAAAAGAATTCGAGCAAGAAGCAATTCTTCGACGTAGAACCGAAACCTTTATAAATATGTCATGATTATGTCATGACACTACCATATGCTTGTCAGGTGCTCGTCATGACGCAGGAAAATGAGAAGCAACCAACTTATAAATCTTTCGAGCAGGGGCCTGTTATCGAGCAGGCCATGGTGACTGACGAGCTGAAGCAGCAGCTCCTGAAGTTCAAGGACCCCGTGGTACTGGGCTCTCTCATGTACACGGCAACCAGGGAGCGAGAGAGCACGAACATGCTGCTCAAGAACATACTTGCAAAGATTGAGGCGCTGGAGACGCGGATTGCGGACCTCGAAGTGAAGAAGATGGAACCGAGGGGCCCGAGGGGCCCGCCCTCGCCGTTCCTTCCCGAGGCGGACGAGAGAATCGTCCATTACATATCCAAGAGAGGCCGCGCATGCGCCGAGGAAATCCGGGATGCGTTCAAATACCGCGGGACAAACGCGGCGAGCGCGAGAATGAGCAAGCTTTTCGAGAGAGGAGTTCTCGAAAAGGAACAGGTAGGGCGTAAGGTGTACTACGTCCTCGCTCACAAAGTCTGATGCTTGCATAGAATGCAAGGCGACCATATCTGTCTTTGTTGGGCAAGGGGCGGTCGGCCATAATTCACCTCCCACGTCTTATTATGCCGCCCCTGCCCACCTATATGAACCCTAGTCCTGGGTCTGGATTCTTGAAATCGACATCTCGCCTCAACCAGAAAATTCAAACTCTATCGCTTTCTTTCTCGACAAATATAACATGCACTTTCAATTCCCTCGGCGATTCGGGGGTCGGCGGATCCTTGAGCAATTTTTGGGCGCTCTCCAAATCAAGGAAGGCGTGACTTATCTCGTATTCGCCCTGTCTTTGCCTCTTCATCTCTTTAGGAGCTTCGCTCATGCAATTATCAAATACCGTCTCCATTGCTGTCCAGAGCGCTTTGTGGATCCCCAGACTCACGGCCCCAATCTCAGGAGTGTAGAACATAACATTGAGAAACCTGCTTCTTTCAGGTTGTTCCATCCGCCACGCAATCATCGCGTCTCCGTCGTGAAAATTCTGGTCCAGGGGATGGCCCTTCGCCATCGGCAGAACATCGCGTTTCCTGTTAGGGATTCGGGCGAGGTCACCCGGTCTTACGTCGTCCCCCGCAATCATGTAGAATATGCTTCGACCGGGCACTTGGCCAAAGCTTCCGGGGTTGATAGTGGGACCCTTGTTGCCATTCCTCAATGCTCCGTTCGCCATGCTCGATAATTCTGGTGGATAAAATTTATATTATCTGCGTTTTGCGAACAAGTGACACACTCCCACGCCCGAAGCCCGCAGTTTTAGCCGCGTGTGAAGGCACAATATTTTTCGCATAATACACACAGAAGCCCCGCGCTTTTAGGTATGGATGTGTGAACAGCGATAAGGCTAAAAACATTATTCCCGATATATTGTACTAATTAAGAACATGGGTTGAAAAGGTGATAATATGGTAACAGCACAGTCCGCAGAACATAAGCACACTGTCAGAGGGACTCGAAAAAGCCCGACTTCATTTTACCAAAGAACGAGAGGAGGGCCAGGGGACATCCCAACTGCCAAATTCATTGCCGTAGTGGGTACTATCCTGGATCGCGTCTCATCGGACATAAAAAACTCAGCCAGAACTTCGGGATATCGGGGTCCCCTAAGCCCTTTTATGGATACGACATTTCTCGAGTTCCCGAGACTTACCCGAACCCATACGGGGCCTGAAGCCCAGAGGCTCGAGAGGGTTTCCGAGTTATCCCAAGTCATGGATACACGGCCGCTCACAAAGCCCGAGGTTCTCGAACTAAAGCGAATCGGCTGGGACTGCGAGCCAATCGGCCCGGTTTTCAAATCAGTTCTCGATACTCTCCAATCAGCTGCGAAGAAGCCCTCGGACCCGAAAATGCTGAAACTCACCCTTCAAACACTCGGCGACCTTGACACGATAAGCGACATCCCAGGCTCGAGCAGGCTCTTTCACATCATAATAGACCGAGAACTCCCTCAGCCAATTCGCATGGAAGCGATGGCTGAAATCAGGAGGCAAGCTGAAGGAGAAAATAAAAATAGGGCGAAAAATGCGGCTGGAATATTGCGCTATTTCAGGGAAATGGGCGAAGAGCAGGCTGGTTGGGCGAAAGAAGAACTGGCGAAACTTAAGTAACAAATAAAAACAAAAATCGAAAAGGGCCCCCGAGGGCCCAGTTTTTGTCTTGTTCTGTTTTTCTAGAAGAATATTCCCTTGTCCCTCGCTGCTTTCATCACTCTGTCCACAGCAAGAATCTGCGCAGCCATCCTCATGTCGGTCTTGTACTTCTTCGAGTAATCGAGGGTGTCCTTGAAGCTCGCTTTCATAATCCTGTCGAGCTTGCTGTTCACTTCCTCAAGGCTCCAATAGTGCTGCTGGAGGCCCTGCACCCACTCGAAATACGAGACAGTCACTCCTCCTGCATTTGCGAGAATGTCCGGCAGGATGAATATCTTCTTCTCGTTCAGAATCGGGTCGGCGTCAGCAGTGACCGGTCCGTTCGCGCCTTCAGCGATAATCTTCGCTTTTATGCTGTCAGCATTGTCCTTGGTTATCACGTTCTCGATAGCGCAGGGCGCCATTATCTCAACATCGAGGCCGAATATCTTCTCGTTGTCCATCGGCTCCGCTCCCTTCTCGGTGTATCCTTTCAGGCCCTTGTTCTGCTGTGCATACTTTATGGCCGCATCCACGTTCAATCCATCCGGGTTGTAGACGCCTCCGTGCGAGTCAGTCACAGCAACCACCTTGCACCCGAGTCTGTTGTAGAACATCGCCGCGTGGCTTCCCACGTTCCCGAATCCCTGAACCGCCACCCTCGTCTTCTTCGGGTCCATCTTCAGGTGCTTCATCGCTTCCGCGCTTACCATCACAACCCCGTTTCCAGTCGCTTCTGTCCTCCCGAGCGAGCCTCCCAGGCTGATTGGCTTGCCCGTCACAACTGCGGGCACATTATACCCCTTTGCCTTGCTGAAAGTGTCCATCATCCAGCTCATGGTCTCGCCATTGGTATTCACGTCCGGAGCCGGGATGTCCTTCTCAGGCCCGATGTCATTGATGAGAGCGAGAGTGTACATCCTGGTGAGCCTCTTGAGCTCCCTCTTCGTCTTGTTAGTGACATCCACAATGACCCCGCCTTTTGAGCCCCCGAACGGTATGTTCACTACGGCGCACTTCAAGGTCATCATTGCGGAAAGGGCAATGACCTCATTCTCGGTGACCATCTTATGGTATCTGAAACCTCCCTTGAAAGGTCCCCGTGCGTCATTATACTGGGACCTGTAGCCTGTGAAAACACGGACTTCCCCGTTCTCCATCTCAATCGGAAGCGAAACGGTTATGACCCTCTGCGGGTGGCTTAAGTATTCGTAGACCCCCTTGTTTATCTCCAAATAGCTCCTCACGTTGTCAAGTCTTGCGAGGGTCTCTTTCCAAAGGTCTCTCTCTTCGGTCATCCTAACGCCTCCTCCCGTGTACGGGAATTCGAAAGGAAAAAGCACTATTAACACGGGAAATTAAAAAGCTATCCCCATTTTTCGTAAAAAGAACAAAAAGATTTAAATCCTAACCAGCCACGCAATCGCAAGCGCTATCAGCGCCCCAGCTGAAATCGGCGGGAGTGCCGGCAGGAAAGTCCTTCTTGAGAAAACATAATCGAGCGTAAAGTAGAGTCCGATGCAGGCGCCAAAAACTACGGCCAGCGCAAGCCCGGGCCCTCCGAACCTCAGTGCAGACACGGATAACATTAGCGGAATCGCCATATCCCCCGTCCCGAGTTCGAGATGCCTCCTTTCCTCAATATACTCCTTCGGAACTTCGATTTTCGCGTAAGCCTTCGGAACAGCTCCCTTTCCCGATGCCTTAAGCCCCCTTATCTCTTCTTTATGCTTAGCTTCAGCCTCTTCCATCATTTTCTTCTTCTCTTCACTGGTCGCTTTCCTCTTCTCTATCGACTCGACGCTTACTGAGAAAGACATGCTCCTCTTGCTCATCTCCCTTGCCATCGTAAGCATGTGCTTAGTGTAGAAAACGGCAACAACATCATAGATTGAGAGCCCTATGATGAAAAGAATCGCCGGGATAAGGTTGAGCGAGAAGCCGAATAGGGCCCCCACACCCGCGCTCGAGATGACAGCGACGATGTTCTTCAGGTTCGGCATCCTGTATTTTAAGACCGCAAGTGCAATCGCTCCGGCAAAGGCCCACAGTTCAGCAAGGCCCAGAATAGGATTTATCGAGGCAAGAAAACCAGAAAATTGGTAAAGAAATGCCAAGAATACTATGAACGATGCGAAGAACACGATGAATGTCTCAAGTGCCTTGAAAAGAAATACCCCCCTGTAGTTCTTTATCAGGGCTATTAGAAAAACCGCCCCAAGGATGACAGCGACCAAAAAGTATGCGGAGTTGAAGAGATCTCCCGAATCCTTAGAGGGTGCGACATTCAGGCCCGAGAAGTCTTCGACATTCACGGGGCTGCTCATTATCGCCCCAACACAAAGCCCGAGAAGCTGCACAACTAGGAACATCGATATTATGGTGGTTATCTCCTTCATCTTTTTCGCAACCCTGCCCGCTATCAGGCACCTAATCATACTGCCGCACAAGCTTAATAAAACCAGGCTTCGGCTTGAACAGCTCGCCCTTTGCAATCAGGTCCTCAATCAGCCTTCTTGCAGTAACCGGGTCCATGTTGTAGTTCTCCGCCTGCTCAATCACTTTCCCAATCTCCACAAGGTCGTATTCCTTTTGCATGTCCCGGACAAGCCCTAGAATCACGTTCACCTTCTCGACTTTCGATTTTGGCTGCCCAGTTGCGACAATATCCACATCGATTTTCCCGGTTTCCTTATCAAGGGCAATCTGCCTCAAGACGAAATCATTCAGCTTTACTGCGAGTTCAGCATCCGAGAGCTCAACAACCTCGCTCAACCTTGCTTTTGCTGATGCTTCAGATAACCGTATCATTCCTTCAATATATCTCGGTGTAATCGGGACAGTCCCCTGCGATGCCCCCATTCTCCTCATCTCGACGTAATAGTCTTTAATTCTCTCGGTAGCCTCCTTGCTCAATTTCGGCCTGACGTATTTTCGGGCATAAGCGATGTATTTCCTCATCAAGTCGTGAGGTATGATGGTTTCATCCTTCTGGAGCAGGTTGATTTTCAGGGCAGCCGCCTCGTGCGAGCGAAGGATGAACTCGGCGAGCCTCCTGTCCTTCTCCTCGTCCATGATGTCCTTAATTGGGAAAATAAGGTCGAAACGGGAGAGAAGAGTATTGGGAATGTCGAACTGCTCCCCAGGGAGCTTGTTCGTGTCGAACCTCCCGAACTTGGGATTCGCTGCTGCGAGAATCGAAGTCTTCGCCTTGAACTTCGCGACAATGCCGGCTTTAGCGACCGAGACGGTCTGGCTTTCCATAACCTCATGCATCGCAGCCCGTTCCGTATCCTCAATCTTGTCGAATTCATCAATCGCAACCATCCCGCCGCTAGCTAGAACAAGAGCCCCCGCCTTCAGAGTCCAGCCTCCTTCGCTGAGCTCATCCCTCTCGGCAGCAGCAGTCAGCCCGACCCCGCTCACGCTTTTTCCGCTCACATAAATGCTTTTTGGCGCGAGGTCGGTGACATACTGCAGAATCCTCGTATTATGGACCATCATCCCGTTAGCGATGAAGTTGTGCGAAGGTTCTACCTGTAGGTCATACACCCATTCATCTTTCGATTCCACTCTCTCAACAACCTTCACCTTATCCCAAAATATATCCGAGTTCGCAAGCATCTCAAGAAGGGCCAGGTTGTCCACAATCGTCTTTTGGGCTGAATCCATGCCTCGAAGTTTCTTTTCGAGAGCATCAACTATCTTTCGCAACGTAGCGCGTGACGGGTTCCTGTCCCCTCTCTCGAAATGCTGATATGTGGTCCTCGGAATCCCGAGGTCAAACTGGCTCATCGAGAGCGCAAGCCGAGTGCTCCTCAGCATGTTCTTAAGGTTTGGAATCACGTCAATGTTCGTGTTGAAGCCCTTGCCGGCCAGTTTGCTATTCAATTTCCTCTGTTTCTCAACAGAAACGAAACCTACCCGTTCATAGAATAACTTCACATTCTCTCCGCTTATGTGCAGCCGGTAATATTCCGTTTTCTCGTGAGAAGTCGAATTGGTGGCCCTTGAATGCGTTTCATGGAGCTGTGAAATTATCCCGAACCTAAGCAAAAGTATCTGAACTTGTTCCAAAAGCTCGCGGCTATAGGAAACAACGCAAACTTCTCTTTTCCCTTTCGATACCGAGCCCTCGCAATCGAAATAAGCGCGGACGAACTCCCGCACGACATCGTTGGGGCTTTTAAGAATCTCGTTCGGCACTCTTTTTTCCTGGGAATTTGCGAGCATCCCCATTCTCTCAAGGATGCCACCCAGTTCAACCGAAAAAGCAGAAGCGCTTCGCACGCCGTTTCGCTTATCAATTTTCAAACTTGTCTTCAGCCCGAATTCAGACTGGAGTGAATTCCTAAAATCATCGAGCAATAGGTCATCGCAGTTTGTGAGGCTCGCCTCATACGACGTGCCGATCTTGCGCACATAGCCATCGCCCGTAAGATAGCCGAGAATCCGCGCGAAAGCCAGAGTAATGAATTCCGGATTCCTTATGTGGTTTGCGCTGGTTTTTCCTCTCTTGACTGCAGGAAGCGGTTGCGAGCTTCCTTTTACCGGCAAGATGCGCGGGGTCGCAATAAATTCCCCATTCTTCAAGTCTTCCGCTTTTATTGCTTTTACGACTCCGTCGCGCAAAACGAAAAACGGATGAATGGGGGTGGTCGTGACACTCCTGCCAGTTGACGTCTTGACCTTAAAAAGATGTTCCGGAGCCTCAAGCTTGCAGAACACAAGGGCCTTTTCGCTTTCAACCTTCCCGTCCTGGTCTAGCGATAATACGTCGTGGTTGCTTCTCGCATAAATTCCGTCACTCATTCGTTCAACTGTCTTCTTTGTGAGCTCAGTTTCAACTATATCCTTTATTCTCTCAATGGAACCGTTAGCAAGAACAACTTTGGTGTCACCATCTACGCATTTCGCGCTTCCCGGGTCACCAATCAACAGCAAATGGATGTCGCTTCGGATGTTCCCCCCCTCGGGCAGCTTCTTGTCAGGGGTCCCCCCGAAGAGCTGGAGCGCAACCCCTGCCTTAATCTCATCGTGACCGTAAATGGACGGCGCAGTCGACTTGACGATTTTTTCGAAAATCCTCGGGTCTTTAGAGAGTTCAATCACGGCCTCCTTGTCCTCCTTGCTTATCTCGACCTCCTCGAACTCCCGCTGGACCTTCTGGATATGGATGACATCAATATATTTGGAATAAGAGTCTCCACCGCCTTTTCCGGGAATCGGGGGCCTTATCCTAAGTATCCCGGTTATCTCGACGGTGTCCCCGGGTATAACCGTGTTTACCAAATCGTCTTCCATCCAGACTTCGATGTGGCTTGCTGGGGCCCCCCCGTGCAGCCTCTCGAGAAGCTCCTGCATCTCGCCCTTCTGCAAATCGACAAAATATGAATCCTCTTCGGAAAGCTCGAGAGCCCTCCTCTTGCAGACATCGCACACCTGAGGCACAATGGTTTTCTTCGTCATCGGCACCTTGACGACTGCGTCGCACTTGGTGCACTTGTAGACCGCGACCTTGACCTTGGGCCTAACCTCGGCCCTCTTCGTTATGACCCCTTCGAGAGAGAGGAGCTTCTCAATCTGAAGCGAGCCGACATCCTGGATTAAAAGTTCTTTCTCTCTGGGGGGGTTGAAGAACCTGACATGGGGTTCGAACTTTACCCCCGCTTCCACTTTATCTCTGCCCAAATCAGCTGCCGCAAGCCTTGCAGCCTCTATGCCGACATCAGGCTTTTCCACTAGGAAGTCGGCAATCCTGAAATCGAATCTCCCGAGTTCCGAGCAATCGACATCGAAGCTCTTCTTCTCCGGGTAGCTCATTGCAACAAGCTCAATTGCCCCAGAAATCTTCGGGCTCGACTCGAAGAAGTCGCGGAACCTCTCAACATGCGGCGTTATATCCTCGGCCATAACAAACACAACTCACTCGCTCGCCCGTTATAAACTCTCGGACCCTTGCTTTCCAGTGCCGACCAATTTGTGCAAGGCACAAATGGTCCATTTTTCGCTCGAGCGAAAAATTGGAACCGCAGGGGGAGCGCCCCCTTCAGTTCTGGCTATTCCTGATACCCCCCAACGAACTTTACCTCTCGTCTTCCTAAACTTTTTCCCACGCAAGTTCCCCCCCGAACCGCAGGGGGGCTCCGCCCCCTATTTTTCCCTGATGGGAAAAATGGGCCACAAGTGCTCGAACACTTGTCGGCCCCTTCAGTTTCAGGGTCCTATTTTTGCCCCAAGGCAAAAATGGACCATTTGTGCCCGAGCACAAATTGGTCCTCCTGATTCCCCCCGCGAACATAATCTCTCGTCTTCTCTTTTTTCCCACGCAAGTTCTCCCTTTGCAACCGAACTTATAAAAGGGTGCTTGAAATTCCCCTACTGCAGGTTAAATTCGGATTCCGGGTAGTTTTAGGGCTTCTTTTTGCCGTTTCAGCCCCTCCGAAGGCACACATCTCGGAATTCGGAGTTTTTTAGAAGAACTGGCCAGTTATGGCAACCGGAATCCAAGAAGATTTATATTCTAGAAGAGATACAAAGTATTACTCATTCTAAGGCACGGAGGGGGAATATGGCGACAGCAACATCAGGTTCGATGATTCAGGCCATAAGCCGAAGACCGGAACTCATCCCGGACACCCGGGACCCATTCACGAGAAGGGGAGGGTTCAAGGGCTTAAAAGAGGACATACGCGGGAGGGTCGACTCCTCGTCGCTCGCCACCGTGGTCAGGCTTATGAGGGAGGCCTATTCTGAAGTCAACCCCGAGCTCACTGTCAACGTTCCGGGAAAGGACAAGAAGACTATTGCCGCAAGAAAAGCAATCGCCGAGGTTATCGACCAGGCCTCGGAACTCATGGGCCAGGAAGGAAAGCTCCACGGGGCCCACAACTTCTCCAAGCTGATGCTCATTTATGCGAAAGTTCGGAACCTGTTGGAACAGCTAACTGAAAGCCAGTTTCCTGCTACCTACGGTGATCTCGCAGATGCGGAAAAAAGGCTCAGAGCAGATGTCGAGAAGTTTGGGCCAGATGCATACAAGGCGCTTAGAGGGGATGCTGAGCTCCTGGCAACTGCTATCGAAGAGATGAGGAAAGGGGCCACCTCAGCATCGTGGAATCCATTCACCTGGTTCAAGGACAAGAGCAGGCACGGGGACGTGCTGATGATTATGCCGGCGATAATAAGCGGACTCACCGCCTCCCTTGAGCTTACGGACAAAGTCTCCATACACGACACGATTAAGCAGACACTTGGCTTCACTGACGCGCTAAACGAGGTGCTTGGAGCAGTGTCTCAATTGAACTCAGAACTCGGAGTCCTTGAGCCGAAGAAAGCCAGAGAGGACGCGACGCTCCCGGCCGGCACTTGCCTCGTTTTCATCCGCGCGAAAGGGCTTGAGGGGGATAAGCTCAAGGCAGCGCTCGACGCTCTGAGAACAAAGCTCAACGGCGATCCCAAAGTCGCTATGGTCGTTTCAGAAGACCATCTGTCAGTCCATACGCACCTGGTAAAAGCAGACGAACTCGCAGTAGCGGCAATCGAGCTAACCACGCCGATGTCGCCTGCAGAAGCAAGGGCAAAAGTAGAGCAGATGGATTTGAGGATGCATAACGGGCTTGAAATAACATTCGCGGACCTTGAGAGGAATGGGAGAAGGGAAGTGAGAAAGGGAAGCCTCGCCGCAGTTGCCCATTCCGAAACAGTAGCAGTTGAACTTAACCGCGACCAAAAACTGCAGCTCATCGCACGGGTCGAGGCTAAGCTTGGGGAACTTGATGCCAAATACCATTCAATCTACGAGGCCATGGACAAGAGCTACCCTGTCGTGAATGCGATAATGACCGAGCTCGGGACGAGCAATCCGGTCCTCCTAGTGGGAACTGCCATAAAGAGCGTGAAAGAGACAATCGCCAGGTATAAAGGGGAACTCGGAACAGTCCAAGCCCCTGCCCAAGTTGCTAATGCCACACAAGGGCAAATAAGCCCGGGTGCTGTTCAGGCTTTGAAAGAATTGTCGCCAATAGCTCGCTGGCGTAGGGAGCAGGGCATATAGTTACGGCTGGACTCCTCTCAACAAAATTCTTCTTTTTCCCATTCTTTTATAATCTTAGCCCCCAAATTCTAAGCTGAGGTGTTGGATTTCTCTAAAATACTGGTAACAGCAGCCCTGCCCTATGCAAACGGCCCGCTCCACCTTGGGCACATACGGAGCACCTACCTTCCGGCAGACATCTACGCCCGCTACCAGCGGTTAATCGGGAACGAATGCCTCTACATCTGCGCGAGCGATGAGCACGGAACGCCGATTGTTGCTTCAGCTGAAAAGGAAAAGAAATCCCCCGAGCAATTCGCCCGCCATTACCACGACAAGGATAAGGAGGAGTTCGAAAAGCTCGGCTTCTCAATGGACATCTTCCACCGAACCTCCAGCAAGGAAAACCGGGAGATGACCCAGCATTTTTTTAACAGGCTCAATGAAGGCGGTTACATTTACCAAAAGGAGGTTGCGCAGGCCTATTGCGAGAACTGCAAGCGCTTTCTACCCGACCGTTTCGTCATCGGCACCTGCCCCTACTGCAAGGCGGAAGGCCAATACTCGGATTACTGCGACTCCTGCGGGAAAGCCCTCGGGCCAGGGGAGATTCAGGACCCGAAATGCCTCGTCTGCGGCTCTCCCCCGGCTACAAAGACAACCAGGCACTATTTCCTAGCTCTCTCGAAATTCGCCCCGAAATTGAGGGAATGGCTCACAGGCAACGAGAACCTCCAGAAGGAGGTCGTCAATTATGTCGTCAATTGGATAGACAACGGGCTGGCGGACTGGGACATCTCGAGGGATTTGGACTGGGGAGTGCCTGTCCCTGGCGAGAAGGGAATGGTCTTCTACGTCTGGTTCGACGCCCCGATTGGCTATGTCAGCTCGACAGTCGCATTCACTGGCAAGTGGGCCGAGTTCTGGAAGAACCCGGACTCAAAAGTGGTCCATTTCATAGGCAAGGACATCATCTACCACCATTTCCTCTTCTGGCCGGCGATGCTATTGGGAACAGGGGAATTCAACCTTCCCACGGCGATTCCGACCCGAGGCTACCTGAATCTCGAGAAAAGGAAATTCTCGAAAAGCAAGAACTGGTTCGTTTCCCTAGGGGATTTCCTCGCAGAGTTCGACCCTGACCTGTTGCGTTACTACGAGACAGCAATCACCCCGCACAAGGTTGAGGATGCTGATTTCGCGTGGAAGGATTTCCAGGCTAGAGTGAATAATGAGTTGGTCGCGAACCTTGGAAATTTCGTGAACAGGACCCTCGTCCTCGCAAAGAAACTCTCAGACTCAAAAATACCCGAACCGAAAAACCTGGATGCCCGCGACAAAGAGCTTCTCGAGCTAATTGGGAAGAAAAAGGAAAAAATCTCCGCCCACTTCGAAAACTTTTTTTTCAAGGAAGCCCAGGAGGAAGCCTTTTTCTTGTCGGCAGAATTCAACAGGTACCTGAGCGAGCGCGAGCCCTGGAAAGAGAAAGACGGGCAGAAGGTTTCGAACTGCCTGTATGTCTGCTTAAGGGGGATTTCAGCCCTTGCAGTATTAATAGAACCGTTGCTCCCGTTCAGCTCAAAAAAGATTCAAGGAATGCTAAGCATATCCCCTGAGCAAATAAAGTGGGATAATGCCGAACTCGAGCTCGTCAAGCCAGGCACCCCGATAACAAATATTGCTCCCCTTTACTCGAAAATCTCGGATGAGCAGGTGGAAAAGCAGCAGGCGAAGCTGAAGGGTTAGCATGGACATTTTCTACCTCAAACTCCTGCTGTCTTTCATAACCGGGGCGATAGTTGTCACCCTGGCAACGCTAATCTCGGAGCGAGTCAGCTCGCGGCTCGGCGGGATAATAACTGGAATGCCCTCGACAAGCGTGATAGCGCTCGTGTTCATCGCCTGGTCCCAGGGGGATTGGGCTGCAATCGAATCGACCTATGCAATGCCACTCGGGTTGGCCGCAGCCACCCTTTTCGTTGCGGTCTATTTCCTGGCAATGGGAAGGTTCGGGAAGGCGCTGCTGCCGACTCTCGCCCTCTCCTTTTTTGCTTGGGGAATTCTCGCAATTCCTGCAATGATTTCAAAGCAGGCAATCCTCACCTCGTCGCTCATCTATCTCCCCGTCCTTCTCGTCCTTTACTACATTGTGGATTGCTCGAACAAGCCCAACCCGCAGGGGAATAAGCCAAAAGCAGAGAGGAACGAAATCATTGCGAGAGCGTTTTTCGGAGGGTTCGTCATCTCCCTCTCGGTAATAACCGCGAAGTTCGCAGGCCCTCTCTTTGGGGGAGCGTTCGGGACCTTCCCAGCAGTCTTTTCCTCAACTTTCATAATACTCCATTCCAAACATGGCCCGGACTTCATGCGCGAGTTCATGAGGACGATTCCGCTGGGCTCCTTCTCGGCTTTCGCGTTCATCATCTCGGCGAACACGTTCTGCCAGGTTTATGGACTAATCCCGGGAATTGTCGTTGCTTATGGGATTTCCCTGTTTGCGCTTGCAGTGCTGTGGGCTATCCGCGAGAAATCGCTTCTTAAACAAAATACGAAGCTTTAAATACTGTTTTGCACATAATAAAAGGCTAAACAAGAGGTGAGATTTTGATTCGTGCATATTCGGGTCCCAGAACTGAGCAGAAATCGATAAAACCAGCTGTGAGGACATTCATGAGTGGTATGGCCCAACTCGGCCCTGCCCCGGTTTTCGATGCGAAACTTGCTATTGACGATGTAGTGAGAGAGAGGAGGCCTTCCCCCAGCCAGATTAATACTGCTATTGAAAAAATCACCGCTCTCAAGGACGCCGCCTGGAACCTCAACTCCTACGAGAACAAGCCAGGAAAGGCAGCCGACAAAATCAAGGAGGCGGTGAGGCTGGCCAAGATACTTTACACAAGGGAATGCACGCCCGAAGTCCTGGTCGTGCTCGCTAATGTGGTAGCAGTCCACGCCGACATCCTAAACACCCTCGCGAACTCGACGAAAAACCACGATAAGAAAACCATAAGTAAGGAGCTTGCCGAGGGATTCCAAATGGAGGCTGGAGATTACTACCACAGCGCAGGAGACGAATTCCTGGCGCAAGGGAAAAACAAGGATGCTGGCAGCGCTTTCCACGAGGCTTATTGCGCTTTTACAACGCAGATGAATTTGCTTTCCGACCTCGGGAAATACGCCTCTTCGGTAAACGCAGGGACCAGGGCAGCGGAGATGAGTAGGAAGGAGGCGGCCGCGATAAACCCGCCGGGAGCCAAGTGAGCTTCATGCTTAATGTTGTTTTGGAGGGGATTTTGTGAATGGGACTGCTACTGCTGTTAGGAAACCGAATGGATTACAAAGGGCTGGCTATGCCGTAGGAACTTGGTTCAGCAA
The DNA here is from genome assembly GCA_021813385.1 of Microcaldota archaeon. Taxonomy (GTDB): domain Archaea; phylum Micrarchaeota; class Micrarchaeia; order Burarchaeales; family JAKAKT01; genus JAKAKT01. Next base: position 28,430 of record JAKAKT010000040.1, on the reverse strand, counting down.
CAATCGATGTGAAAGAAAACGAACACTAGTGCTCACAGACAGGCTTCCAGACAGCCCGACTTCGGCCCAACTGAAAGATCTGAAGGATATGGTCACCCAACTAACTCAATCGGCCGGCAATGCGATGGGGAAAGAGAATTGGGAAAAGGCTGCCAAGAACTATAAAGCTCTAATCGTCGCTTACCTGAAGCTCGTTCTGATAGAACGGGCCCGGAATCCCACTTCAACTGAAACCAAGAAAAGCCTCGCCTGGTCGAGACGGCAGCTCGGAGAGGCCCTTTATATGCAAGCCGAAGAGATATTGAAGTTTTCCGACGGTTTAGTAAAAACTGACAAATCTCAATCAGCAACCATGCAAAAGAACGCTGTCGAGCTGGTGAAAGAGGCAGCCGAATCAGTCAGGCTTGCGGCAATCGGATACGAAGAGATTGGGGAGGGAGTCAAGAGTGAAACAGCAGTGAAGTTTATCGATGCATATGGAAACTCCTCAGCATGCTGGGGGAAATGCAACGTGCTGCTTAGAATCTTGCTTGTGCGTGATGCAAAGGCCAACAAGGGAGAACTCCAATCCAGGATTGCAAGCGCCTGCGAGAACCGGGGCGACGCGTTTATGAAACTCAGACAGTTCTCCGACGCAGTCGAATCTTATGACAACGCCTTGGCTGCGGAGAACGGTGCTTCCGCCAACCGTGGATTCAACAACCCGAACCACTTACTCCACAGGGGACTTCTTTACATGAAATCCGGGGATGCGTATACTCAACTCGGGGAGATTAGAGGTTCTCTCCATCTTCAAACGTATGGTACCGATAGCTACCACAACGCAGCCACAGACTTGAGTGAAAGAGTCAACCTTCTTATCACCCAAGAAGCAGAACCAGAAACAATTAAAAAAGCGTGCATTGAGACTATTTTGGTTTGTAGGAAACTGATAGACTCCCTGTTCAAAATCGGAACTGATAACCTAGACGACAAGATGGAAACTAATCTTGTGTACGCTTTTAAGCAAATGAACTCCCTCCACAGCGAAGCAAACAAGCAATACTGGATGTCCGGCGTGCCTGATAACGACCTTACAAGAACAGGGGAGATTATTGCCGCGAGGGGACGGCTCAGAACCTTAGCAGAAGTGCTCGGGGACCTGGCGCAGAAGCACAAGCAAAACCCTGGAAAGGCCTATAAGCTGTTCGAACAGAAATTAGAAGCCCTGGACGAGCTGTTCAAGATTTCCGGGAAAGAGTCTGAGAAGGAAATCATGTCGCTGATAGCGGATTCCCTCGGGAAATTGGGTGCATGCCTGCGCGATAATCCTGACACGTATGGTCCTCTCGGAAAATACGATCAAGATAAGCCACTCCCGAGGCTAGTCTATGTTTTCGATAGGCAGGGAGACCTCCTCTTGATTTTAAAGGACCCTGTCGGGGCGGCAGCTGCCTTCAGGGAGGCTCTGGCCGGCCTTGAACACCTCAATATGAATCTGGTGGACGGGCATATTAGTTCGATAGGAATAGTTAATGCAAACGCTGCTTCAATAGCAGGAAAACTTGCGGAAACAATTAAGGATTCCGACCCTGCGGGGGCGAGTGAAGCACTGAGGGAACAGGCGAGATTCCTGGAAACAGTTGCAATTACCCAAAGGCTTGCAAGCAGCATGCTGAATCGCGTGTAGTAAAAGTAAAGGGAGTGATTCGAGACTAAACGCTTACGCGATAGAAGTTCAGCGAAATGCGCAATGGCGAGCTTCCCAACCGGAGCCCGCAGCATTTAATAAACCCTTCCAACTTAATTCTCCCCCGTGGGCCTGTAACTCAGCTTGGCCTTAGAGTGCCTGGCTTTTAACCAGGAAGCCGGGGGTTCAAAATCCTTCCCTTTCTTTTTAGGAAAAAGAAAGGTCTGGATCAACCCCAAAGAAAAAACGGTGGTTGAACCCAAAAGAAACCTTTTGTGGGAACTGAAAATCCCCCCAGGCCCGTTTTTTATTTTTTAAATTTTATTGGAATTTTGATAAATTCCAATACGGACAAATTTTCGAAAATTTGTCCTCATTCGGTGAAAAAATGAAAGCGAACTCGCGGGCTCAATTCGAGGAAGAGAAATACGCGGCAATGCTAGACAAAGCGATGCGCGAAATTGAGTCTGGCAAAGTCAAGACAAATGGCGAGAGCGAGTTCAGGAAAGCAGTGCGTGGTTCAAATGGAAGTTAAGGAAGTTTTCAAGGGAATCTACAAGGTCGAAGGAAGGCTGGCCACGGTCAATCTGACTCCGGGTCTCAAGGTTTATGGCGAGCGGGTAGTCGAATTCGAGGGGAAGGAATACCGCTCCTGGGACCCGTATAGGAGCAAGCTCTCTGCAGCGATACTGAATGGGTTGAAAGAGGTCCCTTTAGCACCTGGGATGAACGTCCTCTACTTGGGCGCGGCGAGCGGAACAACAGCTTCCCACGTGAGCGACATAGTTGGCCCGAAAGGGAAAGTCTTCTGCGTCGAATTCGCCCCCCGCTCGATGCGCGACCTCATAAACGTCTGCGAGAGGAGGAAGAACATGCTCCCGATTCTCTGGGACGCGAGGAAGCCAGAGGACTACGAGAAGGATGTCGGGAAGGTCGATTGCATTTACCAGGATGTTGCCCAGCCTGACCAGGACAAAATCCTGCTGAGGAACGCGAAAATGCTTAAAGCGAAAGGAGGGGCGCTCTTCGCGATAAAATCCCAGTCCATCGATGTCACGGCAAAGCCAAAACAGACATACGAGGCGGTTCTCGCCTCTCTCGAACCGGATTTCTCAATCCTCGAGCGGTTCGACCTCAACCCGTTCGACAAGGACCACCTGTTCGTGAGCTTGAGGAAAAAGTGAGAAAATAAGCTATTAACTGCGTTAGCCATCGAATTTTTATTCTTTTAATGCGCCAATTTTCTCATGTCAAAAAGGAATGGCGAAGCGGAGCCTAACGGCCAAGACCACGGCATAAAAACCCAGATAAGAGGCTTCGTGGCGCAGGCCGTTTCATTCGGGCTCACCATCTCCCCCAGCGACCTAGCGAGCAAAATATGCAAAGAAACCGGGATAAAGGACGAGAAATGGGCAAAATACACGTCAATCGAGATTATCAACAAAGTCAACAGCGACCTCTACCGCAGGACGAAAAAGAACGAACGAATAGTCTTCATCCCGCACTGCCTCAGGAACGTTAAAGTCTGCAAGGCAACGATTGGGGAAGAAGGCTATCGGTGCGCCAAGTGCGGGGGCTGCGTCATCATGTCCATAGTCGAGGAGTGCGAGAAGAACGAAATAAAATACTTCATGGTTGCAGGTGGCTCGATAGTGATGAAGCTCATCGACAAGTACCAGCCGAAAGCAGTAATAGGAATAGCATGCTACAATGAGCTCAAGATGGCCCTCGAGAAGACGAGCGAAAAGAAGCTCCCGACCCAAATCGTGATGCTCAGCAAGGACGGGTGCATGAACACCGAGGTCGAGCTAAGCGAAGTGAAAGAAAAAATAAACGAGTAGGCTTTCTAACAGGCGGCTGTTTTTGGGAACTCGTAGCAGACAGCGTAGCGAATGAGACTCGGGTCCGTTGTCTTGAACCTGCAATCCACCACGAATGTCGGGAGTTGGGCGTAGGCTCCAAGGTAAGTTGAGCCAAGCTTCAAGTCCGTATCGAGAAGCTTGTCCGCGTCAGCTACGCAACTCTTCGTCTCAGTGAGGTTCAAGCCTTCATCGATAGCACAGCTGTCCAGCCAGTTCTCAGCGAGCGGTTTGCCAGCTTGTTTTGCGTATACTCCCATCACACACTTCCTAAACGCATCAAGAAGGCCCTGCTTCTGCGCGCACACGTAATACTTCGAGGTCAAAGAAACATTGGTATACCCATACGCATCAATCATGGCGTTGCTTTTTGGCAGCATCACCCGATACTCATAGTCAACCGTACCATTGAACTTTCCTTTGAACATCTCAATAGCCCTCCCTGCTGCGACACAATTCGGGCAGTACGGGTTCGCGAATTCGATTACCTTGACCCTGTCGCCCTCCGAGCAGCTCACCTTGCCAGGTATCGGAGCGATGCCAGCCGGGTCTTTGTTGAGCAGGACCTTCAGCCACATCTCCTTGAGGGCGAGAGAATCGTCAGATACCGATATGCGAAGCACCTGGAGCTTGCCGTTCTCATCAAATCTCACGTCTGTTCTCCATTCGCCATCAGAAAAAGTTGGCGTGGGAATCTCTGCGCTCGCGATTCCGTAATACACGATGAGATGCTTCTGCAGGTAAGCAGCCACTTCACTTGGGGCGTGAGTCGGCGCTTGAGCAGTGCTGTTGGTAACGTTATTGCCCCCGCCAGACGGAGGATTAACAGGTCCACTCGTGCACCCTGCCAGCAATGCAACCGCAATCACCGCAACAAAAAGCATGCCTCGAGTTTCCATACCATCACCTACTTGGCCGCCGCAGCGCAATCCTTCGCGAAGGTCTCCATTGCCTCTTGGCTTGGGAATTCGCCGAGCTGGAGCTTCCCGTTCGATGGGCAGCCGAATTGCGGGTATCCTGAACCTGCGTCAATAACAGTTGAAAGGCAGTCTTTAAGGATTCCAATTGCAGTGGTGTTTTTCTCCTCTATCCAATAGAACTGGTACCCCTTTGCTTCAAGCTCCTGAACCCATGGCTTCATCTTTGCGCAGTGGGGGCACCAGTCTGCATGGTAGAACGCCACAGCCCCGAGAGACACGCCGTTTTTCTGCAGGCAGGACTTCATGTCCCCGGTGGCGTTCTTGTTCTCTTCACTAGCAAAGGTGCAGGCTTTCGTGTCTTTCGTGAATGTGCAGACGCTTTTCATGAAGTCGCCCCGTTTAGCCGGAGTCGGCTGGAATACATACGCGTTCTTTCCGCTGTAAAGCAAAAGAATCGGGCCCTGCGCCCAGTCAGCATTAAAGACTTGAGTTTCAACGCCAATTTCTTTCGCCCATCCCTTTGTTTCTGTGAGCTTGCACAGCTCATCGGTGCAACTTTGCGGCACTATCATCGTAAGGCCCGACAGTGGTCCGATACCGCCCCCACCAGGGCACGTGCTGCAGTCCGTCGTGGCATTGCATTTGCTGCAGTCATAAACAATTTTCTCGTTTCCAGTGCAGCCGAAAAGGACCGCAAGGGCCATGATGAGCATTGCTCCAATAATTTTCTTGTTCATTGAAAGACCTCCTTAAGCGTTTTTGCAAGTCTCTGCAAATGCGATTATCTCATCCTCTGTCAATTCGCCGGACTTCTCAGCCCGGGTGCTTGGGCAGATGAGCCTCGGCACAGTGTCAACTGATATCCCAAGGCACCGGGATGTTATCGGCCTGTTGCCCGTCTCGCTCATATCCAGCCAACTGAACGAATGTCCGGTGGTCTCGAGCCTCGCAATAACCGGCGCCATTTTCTCGCAATGCGAGCAGGTGGGAAGAAAAGCAAAAATCGGCAATTTCGGGTCAATCCCATAGCCAACGAGGCATTCAGAGAATGTTTGCCCAGGCACCGGTTGTGTTCCGTTCATCACTTCAGAAAAAAGGCCAGTGACATCCACAGTATCCCCGTTCGTGTTCGAAGGGGATGGTCCCCCTCCCTTAACTGCGCCCTTCATGCCGTTAAAAAGCAGAACTCCGAAGAGTAATACGCACGCCAATAATATGATGGAAGCGACGAGAGCAATAGGTTTCGGTATTGCCTGTTCCCTGGTCCACGGAGTAACAAGGGGGGAATATGTTGATTTGCTGCTTGGTTCTCCTGGCTCAACATCCTCTGCTGAATCTTGAACGTCTTCTTCGAGCTCCTCCCCGCGTTCCTCAAGTCCAGTCGGCTCCTCTTCAATCGGCAGTTGGGCCTCTGGAGCAGCCTTATTCTTCTTCGAACTCAGGTCCCCCCCTTTGGCAGAAGTTTTCCGTTTTGCCTTGGCCATATCCCTCGAGATACTTTCAGCTCAGAAAGTATTAAAGCCTATCCATATGGTTCGGCGTTTAACTCCGTTAAATCAAGGCCGCACGAGTTTCGAGTATTTTATCTTCTTGTTAGAGGCAAACGCTTCTGCAAGCTGCCCCACCTTCTTGCCATCGCCCTTGAGCACAAAAATCTCAAGGCAATGCTCGTCATCAAGTTTCGTGTGGGTCTGCATTGTTATTATCTTTTCAAACATATGCTTGACGCGCGTTATCTCATCCTCATGCGCTTCTCGGTGGATTGCGATAAGCACGGCATTCGCGTTTGCCGGCAATCCTTCGCTCGTCCTCATTTCAGCAAGGAGCGTTTTCACACCTTTCCTGAAAACATCCGAGCGGTTCCCGAACCCGAGCGTCTCGACAGCCTTATCCGCCTCGCCCAGAGTCTCTTCATCTATCGATACGCTCACAATCGCCATCTTAATAACCTCCTTTTAAAGGCTTCTTGATTATTATTAACTTTAACAGATATTCTTAATAATAATAGTGGCGTAAACCCCTAGGGTTCTGATGTACAAAAGGCTATCATTGCTGCTGCTCGCAGCGCTGCTCCTCTTCGGCTGTGCCCAACCGGGTGAAACGCCACCGGGTAATGATGGAAAACTTAAGGTCGTTGCAAGCTTTTATCCGATGTACGACTTTGCGAAAAATATCGGGGGGGAGCGGGTCGATGTATCGATTATCATGCCTCCGGGGGTTTCACCTCACGAGTTCGAACCTTCCCCATCCGCAATCCGGCGCCTCGCCGAAGCTGATGTTTTCATCTACAATGGCGCGGGGATGGAGCCATGGGTCCCCAACCTCCTTCATGGGGTTGGGAACACGAAACTCCTTGCTGTTGATTCGAGCGGGAACGTCGAGCTGATAAAACCCCAAAATCAAGGAGATTCTGGCACCGACCCCCACGTTTGGCTCGACCCAGTGCTTGTGAAAAAGCAGGTTGCCAACATACGGGACGCATTCGCGCAAGCGGACCCAGCTGGGAAGGACTATTACTCCGCCAATGCTGCGGCATACGATGCTAAGCTAGATTCGCTCGATGCGAGTATCCGATTGGCCTTTTCCTCATGCAAAAAAACGGATATCCTGATAACTCACGCAACTTTGGGGTATTTCTGCAAGGAGTATGGATGCACGCAGATTCCAATAGAAGGAGTGAGCGAGGAGGGGGAGCCATCCCCAGCCGAACTGGTGAAAATCGTTGAGCAGGCGAAAGCGAAAAAAGTGACGGCTGTGTTTTTCGAGAGCCTCATAAGCCCAAAGTCAGCGCAAACCATAGCGAACGAGATTAATGGGCAAGTGCTTGCGTTCAACACCGTGCACGGAGTTACGCCGGAAGAGGAGGCACGCGGCGAAAACTATCTCTCGCTGATGGAAGAGAACTTGGTGAACATAAAAAAAGGGCTCGACTGCGGATAGTGGGAAAATGGCGGAAAAAATCATGGAATTCAAGAAAGTTTCTTATTCCTACGGCAAGCAGCCGGCGCTCGAAAACGTCTCATTCTCGATTGAGAAAGGGGATTTCGTTGGAGTCATAGGGCCGAACGGCTCAGGCAAAACCACTTTGGTGAAACTGATGCTCGGCCTGCTTAAGCCTGACTCTGGTTCCATAACGGTTTTCGGAAAAGGCATCCAGGAATTCAGGGACTGGCACAGGGTAGGGTATGTCCCCCAGAAGGCGACTAACTTCGACCAGAATTTCCCTGCGACTGTCTTCGAAGTGGCAAGCATGGGAAGATTCTCAAAGGCTGGCTTGATGAGGCAGCCATCAGAAGCAGACAGAAAGGCAGTTGAAAAAGCGCTTCACGTCGCTGGCATAACGAACCTTCAGAACAGCAGGATTGGGGACCTTTCTGGCGGGCAGCAGCAAAGGGTATTCATCGCAAGGGCTCTGGCTGCTGAGCCGGATCTCCTGATTCTCGACGAGCCCACAGTAGGAGTTGACATGAAAGCCCAGCACAATTTTTATTCGCTTCTTAAGCAGCTGAATGGGGAGATGGGCATGACGCTCGTTCTCGTTTCCCATGACGTGGGCATGATAACAAAAAGCGTTAGCAAGCTCGCCTGTGTCAATGTCACAGCGACTTTCCATGACGTATCCAAGGGCTTTGAGGAGGCGGCCCTATTCTGCTCATATGCTAAGGACGTAGGGGTTGTGCCGCATCACCACGATTAGGCGTTTGAATGATGGAATTCCTGCAGTACGGGTTTATGCAGCGCGCTTTTATGGCGGGCATTCTGATAGCGCTGCTCTGTTCCGTCATAGGCGTTTTTCTTGTCCTTCGCAGGATGGCGCTATTGGGGGACGGGCTGGCACACATCTCCTTCGGGGGGATAGCAGCTGGAATACTTTTCGGTTTCTACCCGCTCCTTTCCGCCTTGGCATTCTCTGTTTTGGCGGCATTAGGCATCCAGAAGCTCAAGCACATGAAAGTGTATAGCGATGCTGCGATAGCGATGTTCTTTTCCTTCGGGCTGGCAATCGGTGTTGTCCTGATCAGCCTTTCTCACGGCTTCAACGCCGATTTGTTCTCTTACCTTTTCGGCAGCATCCTGGCGGTTAATGGGACGGATATACTCCTGATAATCGCGTTGGGAACAGGCACACTCGTGGCCTTGTGGCTTTTTTATAAGGAATTTTTCTTCATCACTTTTGATGAGGAGTCCGCCCGCGCCTCGGGAATTCCAGTTGAGCGATTGAACACGATGCTGATAATCCTGACTGCAATAGCCGTAGTCCTTTCCATGCGCATTGTCGGCATAATGCTCGTGTCCTCGTTCATAGTGATTCCCGCATCAACCGCCCTGCCCATCTGCAGGAGCTTCAAGCAATCAATCGCAGCCTCGGCATTAATCGCAACGGCATCAGTAATCGTGGGGCTTGCACTTGCGTATTACTTTGATTTGGCCGCAGGAGGAGCGATAGTTCTCGTGCTCGTGGCGGCCTTCTTCTCCATGCTCGCCTATAAGAAGTTCATCGCGAAATGAGGCTTTGGCGTTTCGATAAAATTTTATGGATGCCCGACCCGTACTGCATCGCCTTCTTCGGCCTGCCCCTCGCAACCTCAGGAAGCCCGAGAACTCGGGCCGCTTCCCTCAAGACCGGCTTTCTCGCTTCTCCCTCGAAATGCTCGGAAATCGGAATCTCTAGTGCCAATTCAATAACTTCCTTGGCAAGGAAAGGGAAACCAATCTCGATTCCCTCCCCGCCAGCAATCAGTTCGCTCTCCTTGATATCCTTACTAATCGCCGATTCCAGGTCTTCGCCCATCATTTTCGAGACATCTTTCCCGGACGCGAATCCGCTTGGGTATTTGCTATAGCCCCCGAACAGCTCGTCCGCCCCGTGGCCTGAGAGGAGTTTTCCGACTCCCTCCTCCTTCGCTATTCTCGAACAAAGAAGAACCGCAATTCCCAATTCGATTGAGAGCAGGTGCTCGGTCTTGAGGATTTCTCTGACTTCGTGATACGCATCCATTACCTCCTTCTCGCCCAAAACTTTCACCCTTAATTTCTCCGAAAGCCCAATCTCGCCGGCAATCCTCCTCGCCCATTCCAAGTCCTGCGAGCCTTCAGTCCCAATTGTGCAGAGCCTCGTGTTCGGATCGAATTTTTTCGAGAGAAAGGCAATCAGGGTGCTGTCGATTCCTCCAGAGAACATGACACCAGTTTTCCCCCTGCCCGAAACGCAGTTTTCGACAGAGCCCAAAATCGAGTTCGCAAGGTTTTTCAGAACAAGTTCATCCATCCAAACACCATTAAAAAACACAAGCGGGCCCGACGTGATTTTCAAGAATCAACCCGTCAGTAGTTTTTCTTTGGGGTTGATACAGACCTTTCTTTTTCTTAAAAAGAAAGGGATGTATTTGAACACGTGGCCTTCACCTTTCCGAACCGCGGAGGGGGTTCCACCCCCTCCCCAGTTTCAGGCTCCTCCTGACCCTCCCCCAAGGGAGTGCCGAGGAGTTAGGAGGGTGTCGCTCTATCCAAGCTGAGCTACGGGCCCGCGCGTCTATCTTTCCGTATACAAGATATTAAAACGTTTTCTGCAATAACCTGCCATGGAAGCCGAAAAGCTGACCTGGGAGAAAATAGAGCTGATGTGCGAAAAGCTCGCGAACCAGATTAAAGGCTCTGGGTTCAAGCCCGAAGTCCTGATTGGAATCTCGAGAGGGGGCTGGATTCCCGCAAGAATCATCTCGGACATGCTCGGGGTTTATAGGGTCGCCTCAATCGGGGTGGTGTTCTACAAGGGGGTCGGGAAAACGCTGGACAAGCCGAAGCTCACCCAGGAGTTGAATGTCGATATCCGGGGAAAACGCGTGCTCTTAATCGATGATGTTGCAGACAGCGGCGAAAGCCTCATGCTGGCGAAGGAAAAGGCCCTCGCGCTCGCCCCTTCGCAACTGAAAACCGCCACTCTCAACTACAAGCCAATGTCGAAAATAAGGCCTGATTTCTTCGTCGAGGAGACGACAAGCTGGCTCGTCTATCCCTGGGAACGGAAGGAGTTCGAGAAGGAAAAGAAGTGATTACTCCCAATTCACCATTCTATTCCTCGGATTGACCGGGAACAGCGGGCCTGGCGAAACCTCCGCCGACAGCAATTTCAGGAAATTCCTCTCGTCCTTGTTCATCCTCGCCCAGAACGAGACATGAGCTTTCGGCTTATTGGCTTTCTCCTTGTTGAGCCTGCAGATTTCAATTCTCCTTGTCCCAGCCTCGGAGATGCTCCTGGCCTGCTTCGGGATTGAGAAGACAACATCCATCCGTTCGTACAGCCTCTTGGCATAGACTTTGGCTGTTATCAAGCTCGTCCTGTCATACTTTATCGGCCAGCAGAAAGAATATCTCCATGGGTCAAAAAGGGGGCTCTGCGAAATAATGCTCGAGGAGTTTTGGATATTGTCAAGGTTTGCCTGCAGGTCATTCAACAGGTGCTCGGTATTCCCCGACCTGCCCTCAATATCGTCAATATTCTTATTCACCGCCGATAGGTTCCCATCCATCGCTTTTGTGTTGTTCGTGAACTCCCAAACCGCGAAAACAAAAGGCCAACCGACTCCTGATGCGACGGGATTGGACAATGGGGTATGGCACGCTCGGAAGCAGGACTCGGGGTCGTAGCAGTCGAATTCAGGCGTATCCGTCCCAATCCACAATTTGCACTTGCCCTCGTTCGGCTGGCGGCTGTCGTTGAAACGCATCACCATAGCGAGAATCTCCCCCATCTCGAACGAGGTCGGGTATAGCGAATCGTAGGTGAGGTTCATCGCCGTGTATTTATCCGTCAGCATTCCCTCGGCCTCAGCCGTATTGTTGAGTATCGTTATGTCCGAGGAATTTGTTTCGCTGACTTTCAGCATTATCGAGTCATAGACCGTGTAAGCGGTCCCCAGCCCGGTTTCAAATTTTCCTATCGAGACAAGGTAAGTGTTCGAAAGCCCCAGTCGCTCCTTCGAGAAACTCTCATTCTCCTGAAGGCAGGTTTTCATGAACTTCGATATCTCGATGTCATTCGAACCTGCGGTTGAGGGACTCGAGAACGCGAGAAGAATCGCCATTGCAAAAAGGAATCCCCTCAAGGCTAAGTGTAAATTCATAACCTAATTATTCCGAAATAGACTTAATATCCTTTATCTTGGTCCAGCGCCACCCAATGCCTTCTTCCGGTCCCCTAACGTTTATAAATCTCCAAGGTTTCGTCGGCAATCCTATCCCAGGAGAAACTTTCTGTGGCTTTCTTCTTCCCGTTCGTGCCCATCTCTTTAGCCCTGTCGTAATCGGAAAAGACGTAATTGATTCCCCATGCTATCGATATCGGGTTCGGGTAGACTTTTACCCCGGTTACCTCATGGTCTATTATCTCTTCAGGCCCGCCGCCGTGTGTTGCAACAACAGGCTTCCCCGAGGCCATTGCCTCGAGCACAACAAGGCCGAAAGGCTCATTCCTGCTCGGGACACAGACCGTCTCGCAAGCCTTATAGAGGTCAAGCACATCCGATTCCGAGCTGTAACCTGTGAACCTCGTAGCATGAGAGACTCCGAGCTGGTGTGCCCTGTACTCCAGCTGGCGCTTCATGTACCCATCCCCCACGAAGACTGTCCTTGCCTGGGGGTTGTTCCGAAGCACCATCGGCATCGATTCAAGCAACAGGTCAGGGCCCTTCTGGTGGGTCATCCTGCCAACGAAAAGCACTGTAGGGTCAATCGGTCCCAGCTGATATTTTCTCTTTATCATCCCGGGGTCATCAAGCTCGCCATCGTATTTTCCGGAGCTTATCCCATTGTGAATGACTTCCAATTTCCAGTCAGGCACCCGATAAAGCCACTTCACCTCGTCCTTCATCGAGTTCGAGCAGGCAACAACCTTGTTCGCAATGTAAGTGCCATAGAATTCAATGTTCCTTATATTCTCGGAAAGCCCCCCATGGAACTGGTTGCCCGAGCGGCCGTACTCGGTTGAATGGCAGGTCCACATCACTTTCCTATGGGCGACATTCTTGATTTCTGCAAGCGCATTAACGACATGCCAGTCATGCCCGTGGACCACATCAAACGCCCCGACAGTCCGTTCTACCCCGAAGAGGTGGTGGGCAAACGAGTGGCTCATGTTGTTCATTTCATTGACAAAGTTCGGGTTGAGGTCGAAAGGGCATCTGTGGTAATGGACGCCGTCGATGTTAGAGTAGTGCGATTGCCCGTGGCCGATTCTCGTGAAAACGTGGACATCGTGCCCCGCCCGGTTCATCGCGGCGGCGAGTTCGGTGATGTGCACCGCGAGCCCACCAACAGGTATCGAGTGGAGTGACTCCCATGATAGAAACGCTATTTTCATGAACACTCGGACTCTGGCGGAGCCTTCCCAAAAGCTTTTGAAGCTTCCAAAAACACCCCCCCAACGCTAAAATATGTTTCCGGGAGTATTTAAATAGGTATGTCCCGTTTTTGGGTAAGTTTTCTCGACAGTTTTGCGATTCTGCGATTTTTGCAAAAGCCGGGATTTAGGAGGTTTAATAAAATTAAAATGCGAGAATTTGAAACATTGAAAGAGGAATCCGAATGACAAACGCAACCGGGGCTATAAGCGCCCAGCAGCCGATTGCCCTGAGCCTCTACGGCGAAGGCCCTCGAACTGGAAGGGCTGTCCGCATCAACATGATGAAAGCGCTAAGCCTGATAAAGAGCGGAACCCCAATCGCCTCGAACCAAGTTTTGGACCTCACGTTCGACGACGTCACCGCTGTTCTAACACTGAACTCTTTTTTGAGGCATCTCCTAAAAGGCAATCTCGCGATAACGAGCACGATGGTCATCAGCCCGGGGAAAGAGAAGCCGTTCGGGGCCGAGCTCTCCCAGGGGGCAGGGTTGCTCTGGTGGAGAAAAACCTTGACTCTCGAGGTGCCCGAAAAGTTCAGAGTTTCCTCCGGCGCGCTCGCGATAGACCTCGTGCCTGGAAATTTCGAGTTGCGAAAAAGCCCGGATGGAAAGGACATACGAATCATTCTGAAACCAGAAGACGTACGGCATTTTGCGATTCCCTTAGAGGGGCAGTGGCGCCTTGCGAGCGACTCGACATTGTGGCTGCCGTTCGGCGCTCCTGCAGAAAGCACGAGAAAAAATGCCCGGCTTTTGATTCCCGGCTATCCATTCCGACTCGTCAGCAGGACGCTCGGCCCACAGGGCGAGTTCTCGGATGATTCCAAGGCCATATGGGCCCTGCCCCCGTCATTTCCTTGCATCTCCATCATAGATGACTCAAGGACCCTAGTCCCGGGCCATAAAACATAACTACATCTTAACTCGAAATGGCCGGCCAGATAGTTTTAAATTTTCGTAATTCGATAAATAAGAGAACTATGGTGCATCACCATAAAAACATTCATCGTCAGAAAAAACTACCGGCAAGGCAACCGCCTCCGCCACCGCGAACTCCATGGTTCAGGCGGACTTCGGTTCGATTGGCCTTGGTTGGAGCTGGACTTATCACTGCAAGTGCAGGGTACGTTTTTTACCAAGCTCACCAATTCGACAGACGGCTAGCTGATGCCGTTTCTTCGAAGTCTCCATATGGCCTTTTTGAAAAGGTTAGTTTCATGCACCAGCTTCTTGCCTCGGAGGCTAAATTTGAACAAAACCTCGATGCGTTTGCGGCGTGGCTCTCAAACCCCAGCAACCGAGTAGAACTTGGAAAAATGTGGGAAAAAATCAAGGAGGTTCAAGGAGTCATAACATATCAACCCGGTTCGTTTCAAATAAAACCTGATGCCCCAGTCAGTGACCCCAGATCTGAAACTATAAAGGCTCTTGAAGACCAAGCAAACTACTTCGTGAAGGCTAACTCACGACTGCAGATATCCAAAATAGGTTTTGTTTTTCAAATCGCCGGAAGCGGAAAGACCATTCTGGGGCTGGAGGCTTCCCCGGAAGAGATTCAAAGGATTTTTTCCACATCCAACGTAACCGGGGTCGTTATCTCTTCCGGTCAGAGCGTCCTACTAGAGCCTCCAAACCACATAATAGAAAATACCGGGTATGTCATCCGCGAGATGATGAGACAATTCCAAATGCACGAAACACCTAAATACGATTCTAGCAGGAGTTATATCATCTCCGTCCTTACCGAGGATGAAATAAGGAATGCTCTGAATGAACTTCTTCCGGGCTTATCCAATAAGTCACTAATTAGGTCCATCAATACTAGCGATTTTGGCCCTGATCACTTCGCGGGATTTCACACCCATTACAAGAAACCCGACCATTCATCAGTCTCCCAAGAGTGCGAAGGAGATTTGATAACTACGCGAATTTCTGGTCCTGAAGTTGTTTTCAGGATGTTTCCAGAAGGGACCTGTGAGGCGGTTGCGCTTTGGAAAGGGGGATTCCGCTCTTTAGGGAGATTTCCAGTTCACGAGCCAGGGGCAGACCCAGTCGGAACTCGCTGAACTGTCGAAGAATTAAGAAAACAAACAAAACAAAAAAACCCGAGCGACTCGCTCGGCTCGAAACTGGCACCTCCGGGAAGACCGAGTGTCTGTTTTTTGTTCCATTCTTTAATCTCGAGTCGCGGGCTTCGGGTTTCGTGTTTGTTTGCGATTCGAAATTAACCGCGCCAATCCGATTCCTTTTTAATTTATTGCGACAAATCCCCCTCCATGTGTGGCATATTCGGGATTACATTCAAGCAGACAAGGGACGACCTCGGGGAAGTGCTCGTGAAGGGAGGCAAAAACCTCACCTACAGGGGCTATGACTCGGTTGGCTGCGTTGCAGTCGAAGGCTCGAGGGCGGACCTCAGGAAAGACGTAGGAACTATCGATGAAGTCGCAAGAAAGCTCAAGCTTCCCGAGATGAGGGGCGACAGGGGAATCTGCCAGCTCAGGTGGGCCACCTTCGGCGCACCTTCGAAAGTCAATGCCCAGCCCCATTTCGACACCAAGGGGGAGATGGCCGGGGCCCACAATGGCAACATAGTCAACACCATCCAGCTCAACGAAGAGTTCAAGAAGGAAGGGATGTCGATACGTAGCACGAACGATGGCGAGACCTGCATCCACGCCATCGAACGGCATTTCAAAAAGACAAAAGACATGAAGAAGGCAATTATGGGGGCGGCGAAGGACCTGCACGGGGATTATGCTTATGTGGTGACCCGGTTCGAGCAAAAAACAATGTACTGCGCGAAGATGGGCAGCAGCCTCTATTTAGGAATTGGAAAGGAATTTGTCTGCTGCTCCTCCGACCTGCCCTCCATCCTTCCATTCACCAAGTACATAATCCCCCTGAGGGACGGCGAGATGGTCGAGTTCACCTACAACACTTACAAGATTTTTGAAGTCGCAACAGGGAAACAGATTGAGCGCAAGGCAGAAAAGAGCACGCTATCGGTCGAGGCCGCGAGCAAGGGGGGTTACCCGCACTTCATGCTGAAGGAAATTCACGAGCAGCCCTCGAGAGTAAGCACCCTTCTCAAGGCCCTGGACGATTCAAAATACGTCGACGTTTTCCTTGACCACATGGCCGGGGGGGATGTCTACCTGGTGGGGAGCGGCTCAAGCTATAACGCCTGCGTGACAAGCGCTTACTACTTCAACAGGCTCTCAAGAAGGAAGGTCGTCCCAGTGATTGCGGGCCAGTTTGAGAGCTTGTACGGGAATGTGCTCAACAAAGACAGCGTCATTGTCTGCGTCTCGCAGAGCGGCGAGACAAAGGACGTATTGAACGCGGTGAACTTCTGCAAAAAGAACAGGGTCGGCAGGATTCTCGGAGTGATGAACGTTCTCGGCTCATCACTGATGCATGCGAGCGAGGCATACCTCCCGCTTGCCTGCGACCTCGAGATGAGCGTTCCAGCCACAAAGACATTTGTGAACCAGCTCGTCCTCCTAGTTTATTTAGCAATTAGGCTGGGCGAGAGGAACAAGTCATTGAGCAAGGCTGAAGCGAAGGAACTGAGGGGCAGGCTCCACGACCTTCCTGAACTTTTAGAAAGGACGATAAACGAAACTATGCATTCCTGTGACAGAATCGCAGCCGAACTGCACACTAAGCCGGATATCTACTGCCTGGGGTATGGAATGAACCACGGGATTGCGCTCGAGGGTGCGCTCAAGATAAAGGAGATAACTTATACGCACTGCGAGGGAATCTACTCCTCCGAATTCAAGCACGGCCCCCTCTCAATCGTTGACGAGGGCTACCCCGTGCTTTATGTGACATCGAGAGAGGAATCGCACATGATAATTTCGCACATGAATGAGGTCTCTTGCAGGCACGGGAGAGTAATCTGCATTTCCGAGGACGACAAGGGCCTTAGGCACAACTCGCATGACTTCGTAGCTGTCCCGAAGGACCACGAGATTTTCGCGCCAATCCTGAATGTAGTCCCGGTCCAGCTAATCGCATACTATTGGAGCGTCAAGAAAGGGATAGACCCGGATTATCCGAGGAATCTCAGCAAGACGATAACAGTCGACTGAGGGGTGAGGCCATGGGGGCACTTGAGATTGCGCCAGATGTTTTCAGCGTCGGCGCAAAGGACCTCAACAGGAAGATTTTCGATGCGCTTATCCCGCTCCCAGAGGGCACGAGCTACAACTCCTACCTGGTTCTTGGGGAGCAGAAAAATGCCCTCATAGACACCGTGAACCCCGGGTTTGAAAAGGAACTGATGCTGAACGTCCTTGAAAAAATCTCTTTCGAGAAGCTCGACTACCTGATAATGAACCACGCCGAGCCCGACCACGCGAACGCAATTCCCGAAATACTGGAGGAAGCAAAAAACGCAAAGCTCCTTGCAAGCAAGATGGGCGCGCAGGTTGCAAAGGGATACTACGAAGTTCCAGAAGACCGCATTGAGATTGTTGACGAAACCACGAGAATCCCTCTTGGCGGAAAGACTCTCCGTTTCGTCGATGCCCCCTGGCTCCATTGGCCAGAGACGATGTTCACATACCTCGAGGAAGATGCGATTCTTTTTCCTTGCGACTTCTTTGGCCAGCACATCGGCACGAAGGAAAATTTCGACTATGAGATGGACTGGGAGCGACTCGAGGAATACGCCAAGCGATATTTTGGCGAGATAATGCTTCCCTTTAGGTCTGCGGGGCAAAAGGCACTCGAGAAGATGAAAAGTCTCGAGATAAAAACAATCGCCCCATCCCACGGCGTGATATTCACGAATCCTGATAAGATATTGGTGCGCTATTCCTCTTGGACAAGCGGCAAGCTCGCAAAGCACGCATTAATCGCATACGTAAGCATGTGGGGCAGCTCTGAGATTATGGCGAAGGAATTGGAGAGAAAGCTTCGCGAGAAGGGAGTGCTCGTTTCGTCATACAACCTTCAGGAAGCTGACCTCGGGGAGATTGCGAGAGATCTCGTGGATTCAGCCTGCATCGTAATCGCTGCCCCGACTTTCCTAGGGGGCGTGCACCCGCTCGCCTTGAACGCGGCATCTCTGGCAAAGGCCCTCAGGCCCCCTGCAAAATACGCGGCGTTAGTGAGTTCGTACGGGTGGGGCCCAATGGCGGGGAGGACCATAACGGAAGCGCTCAAGGGAACCGGTATCGAAATGCTGGGAACCGTCGAAGTGAAAGCAAGACCCAAGAAGGATGATTTGGAAAAGATTGGCGCTCTAGCGAGCATAATTGCGGAAAAGATTGGAGCAAACGGGAGCGAACAATCCCCCGGTCTTAGGTCGATTATAAACCCAACAGGATAGCTAAGCGCTCTTGTAAGAATATTGGGGCTGATCGGTTTTCGCCAGTTTCTGTTTCTTGATGCCCTCGAAAATCTTGTCACTCCGCTTGAACTGCGCATACTCGACTTCCTTCTTTGTCTTCTCAGCTGTCGCCCGCACTTCAGGAGGGAGCTCGGGGTTATTTTGAATCATCCCCAGTGCCGAGGCCGTATTCGTAATCTCGGATCCGTTTTTTACCTGAACTTCAAGAAGGACTGTTGCGAGCACGGCGAACTCCCTAGAGTTGGTGTTTGTTATGTTTCTCTTGTCGGAAAGCGATGTTTGTATATAACTCTCGAGGTTCTGGATGCCCTTCTCGCTCATGTTGCTAGAGAGGGCTTCCACAAGTTCCCTGTCCTTGTTCATGGCGCTCCCTCGCTTAATCGCCTCAAGCATTCCGGGGACATCGCCAGTTGCTGCAGCGCCGCGAGCGCTGTTCAGCATGCTGTTCAATAAATGCTGCTCTTCGGGCTCTTTTTCCTTGAGCTGCCCAGATGAGTGCATATGGATATTCCGAATCCGGAGAATTTAAACCTAATAGCCGTAAACTCCCAGGTCGAGCACGAGCCTAAACGGGTTGTCATCAACATCTTTCCCGGCGAAATAGAAGTCTGCGTTGAAATGCTTCCCAATTAATTTCGTGAAAACAATGCCGTCGAACCCCCTCCTCTCGGCATCCTTGAGGTCAGAGCCCGTTGGGCTTGCGAACTTTGAACTGTCCTCTTCGAATGCATGGAAATGGAAAAGGAACATGAATTCCGGCTTCATAGCGAAATCGATGGGTTCGTAAGAAAAATTCTCGAATTTTTTTCCTGCCCCGGAGGCAGCCGGCCCGAGTGCTTTTCCCGGTATCATGATTACTCCGAGCTCATCTTTCTGGAAAACTATAACCCCCCCGTGGGCCGATTTCTCGTCCTTAAGGTCGGCTTCAATCTCCGCCCCAATCCTTTTCCTGAAGTTGGAGCTCATCTGCAGGCTGTCAAGCAGCCATACGAGCTTGGCGAGCTGGTAATCCCGAAGCTTCCCGCATTCGGATATTTCTGAATTTGGCATATTCTCAAGGCCTGGCATTGCTTTCAATGCCTCAAGCCTGCTCGTCACATATGAATACAGCCTCCAATGGTCGCCAATCAAGTCATGAAGCTTATCGTCCTTTTTTGCAAGTCCCAGCACAAACTCACTATGGCGAACCAAGAAGTCATTTTGCATGAGTTTTTTTGGCATCGTCTATTTTAATAGGCTTTTCTCTTTTTTCAGCCCGGGGCTTTCACAAACCCGTAGTTCATTACGGTCTCGATGGTCCTGACTTCGAGCGTGCAATTGGCTAGCGCTTCGGTTGAGCTCATCTCCCTGCTGAATGCCTTGCCCGCTGCGAGAACGAGGGAAACTCCCTTATAGGCGAGGCTCGCATCCCCGTTTTTATTGGCACCGAGGACTTTGAGTTCCCCCTGCTCGAAAGGCATCTCGCTACCTGTAAAAAGCTCTGAGGCAATCCCGTTCGAGTTCCCTGAGAACTTCTTCACATTCCCGTATGCGACGAGAACAGGACCGGAGGGCTTTACAGAAAGCGATGAGAATTCGCGCCTGTCATCATTGAAAGAATAGCCGACTGAGCTTTCATCATTGGCCGGGCAGCTTCCCGAGACGACTTTTTCCTCCCGCTCCGTTACAACTTCAATGAAGAGCGAGCTTCCAATCGGGGTCCGAGGGGCAAAAGTTCCGCCCGCGCCCTCGGGCGATAGCACGCCCAATAGGAGCTTGTTGTCCTTAAACGCGCAGGTGCTCCAGGAGGGGAGAAGCTTTCCCCGGACTTCGTCAATATTGAACTGCAGGTTCGAAAAAGGTATGAACCCGCCCTTTTTTACGGCAATCGAGCCGATATCGGCAACATATGATGGTTTCACTGAGAGATGGGCAGTTGCGTCAGTGATTGTGCAAGGATTGCCGACACTCGATGCCTCGGCTCTGTCAAGCATTATGCTTACGTCCCCGAGGGCGGTTGCAGAAGTGCCTTCCTTCAGAAGGACCTGGTCCCTTTCAAAGAAACTTGCTCTCAGCTTCGGGTCAGGGCCGATGCACTCCGAGTCGTTGAACGGGTTTGGCTGGTCCAAGATGAAGACTGCATTTTTCACAGCAACTGGTTTGTCATTCCCGACTGTAACCGTATATTGCTCTCCCTTAAATCGGACTTCGATAGATGCCGTGCGCGGATATCTGCATTTGCCGTTTTGCGCACTCGCGGGCTCGATTTTCAACAGCCTTATGCTTGGTCCCCCGGCTGAAATCTCTATGCCGGTGCCAACAGCTAACGGCCCTTCGAAAACAGACTCACGCGAAACCCCGAGCACAATCTCTTTCGATTCAATATCGCATCCCCCGTATGTTGCGTTTCCTATGAGTGCGTCAAGCCTGGCAGACGCTTTCCCGGCTTTAATCATTTCTCCGGCAAATACCGTTCCTCTCGTAGTGTCAGGGCCATACCCCAGCTCGATTTCAGCTGAGCCATTCAGCAACCTGCAACCAGAGTCAAATTCCGGCAAAACTTTTCCCACTTTCACAAAAACCCCGTATACCTCGGCTGTCCCGCTTTCGCTCACGAGGACCTTGGCTGTGCGTTCGAGCTCAGGCACTTGCTCGCAGACATAATTGATGCATTCAAGCGAACTGCAGCAATCGGAGTTTCGTTTGCACCCCCCGCCCTCCTCGCTGCATGAAAGCGTCGTGCATCTCTCGTTAACGCAAAATGCCCCGGACGGACAGTCGTTGTTCGTTGCGCACGGAGTCTCCTGCTTTATGCATCCGGCCAATAGCAGAAAAAAAAGGCCGGTTACAATGAGAATCAGCTGCATCTTCCCCATAGCTATACGGTTAAATGCCCGCTATTTTAATTCTTTGCTTGCTGTTGCGTTCAATGGCGAGACAGCCATAACCGCCCTTTCGAGAGTCACCCGGCACGAGCCGATTTTTCTGCTCAAATCATAATTAATGCTCTTGAGCTTTACATATCCGCCATCACCAAGCGTCATGACTGCGCCATCAGCCAGGGTTTTCCTCGTAGTTTGGCTTCGGTCGCTCGCTTTCACAGTTGCTCGAATGTCAACTAGGATGCAATTGCCCATTTTTTCTATTGCTTGCAATCCAAAGGACTCCAAATTAACAAAAACACCATAAAGGTCATCCTGTTCCCCTTCAAAAAGCACTGCTCCGCCCTTCCTAATCCCCGTGGCTTTCATCCTGAAGGCACCAGTTCTTGTCCCTCCGCTCTCGTCTCCAATCGGGGAAACCTCGAGCATAAGGCCGTCTGATTCCCAGGGCGTTTTGCTGCTGGCGGAAATTTCCTCAACGAAATCCCCTTTGTAGCGGTACATGTCCACTAAGATGTTTTGGTTGGCCCTCGGAAAGCTTATGTTGAGAAGGACGGTTTTGTTGGCCTGGGCGCAACCCTTCCCGTCGCTTAGCAGGAGAGACTCGCTCACGTTGACCACATTAATCTTATGCCACTGCACGGTGGTGTTTCCCCCCTCGGAGGCAGCGGTATGGATTTCGGTCCCGGCTGCTGTGGCTTTCATTTTTACCCACCTGGAAGAGACCTTGCATGAGCTTCCGGCTGGACTCGAGTTCATCCCTTCGTCAATTCCTTCGATTTCCAGAACGAGGCTGTTAATCCCTCCGAGATATTGATAATCCACGACTAAGGACTCGCCCTCAGACAAGTTAAAAGAACGCCAATATTCCGGAAGTTCTCCGAGATTGGTTATCCTTCTTGCCTCAATTGCGCTTTGGCCATCCGGAGCTAGGAAACGCTGGCCCTTCTCAAGAATAGCCTCTGACTCGAACCTCTTCCCAATCTCAATAAATGCGGAAATGTTGCCAAACAAGCAAGACGTTTCATTCTCGGAAACTGCGCACGGGATGTCGAGCATCTTTATGTCGGCGTTGAGGAAAGATTCATTCTCCCCCGGCCTAAGCGTGAATTCCTCGGTACGCCCATAACCGGAAACCCGCAACAATGCAGCCTGGTTCTCGACCGAGCATCCCCCCAGGTCCTCCGAAATCCGAACAACGCTGATGCTTATGTTGCCGATTGAACCCGTCTGCCCTTCTGCGAGATCAAGGGCCCCAGGCTGGAAATATTCGAGTGTGAAATTCGTTGTGTTGCCGGCAGATGAGTTCATGTCTCCCGTGAAATTTTCAGAAGGGGTCGCGTTCACACCGAGGTCAGGAGTCTGGTTCGCGTCCTTTATATCATAGGGAAACCTGCAGGCATTCTTGGAGCATTCCATTCCCGGGCAACATTCAGCAGTTGATTCGCACCATCCGTATTCCCTGACGCAATCCTTGTTGCAAGCGCCATTGACGCATGACTCCCCGGGCTTGCACTGGGCATCGTTCTGGCATCCCGCCCCGAGGCATCCAAAGAGAAGCATGATTGCCAAAATGCAAACAAAGGCATCAAAGAGACCAGCCATAATCATATTTTGTTTCCCCTTATAAAGCTATACAGGGTCGAGTTGTCGCTCCTCAAAGTAAGTACTAGGCTTTTGTTGCCATCCTGGTCGCATTAGTCATATGATGCCGGCTTCGTGGCGAAATCGTAGAGCGAGCAGAAAGCGAGCAGCACCATATACGCCCCGGCTATTATGGCGAAAATCATCCCAGTCCCAAGGCCCCTGTCGTCTGTCGAGACATCGGTTATGCCCTTACCGAACCAAATCAGCCCGCCCCCTATCATCACGAGTCCTAAGCCACGTGTTAATCTTCCGTCCATAAAATGGTTATGCCATGGCTCTTTATATTAATTCCTGTCTTACCTCACCGGGGGGCCTTCGCCTTCCTTGCGCTCGAGAGCCCCGTAAGTCTCCTCCTCGTCATATTTCCGCTTTTTCGGCCTCTTATACGTCCACTCGCCCAGGACGATAATCAGCGAAATCGCGATTACATACGGGAAATAGTCGTTCAGAAGAAGCATTGTCGATGTCGGGAGCAAATCAGTCCCTCCCCCGGGCTGCGAATAATACCCCCAGGCTATAATGAGGATTGTCAACACTGCCATTGACGAGAGGAAGGTCATTGCGTAGCCGAATAATGATGAGACAGCCATGCTCCAATAATGGCAACCCACCCTATTAAAAGATTATGGAAACAATTCCGATAGCTTGGGCTCAGATAACCAGTGTAGTCCTAAAGCCTAACGCGCCTATTTTAATTGCGCCTGGCAAGAATCTCTCGCATCTTTATCCGAGATTTTCTCGCATAGCTTTTTGTCGTTGAGCGATACAGCCGATTCAAAGTAACAGAGCGAGTTGCCGCCTTTTGAGAGGAACTCGCCTTCGCAGAGGGATGGCTTCCTCAGGCTTACCGCGAGATTCGTTATGCATTCATCGTGGATCTTGCTGATGCTAAAAGCGCTCCAATCGCCGTGGGGCTTTGCATATTCTGCGTACTCGACGGGGAACGCCACGGTCCCCCTGAGCTCTTCCCCTATCCTCGTGCAAAGCTCCGGGCTGCCAACTGAAACGGCGTATTGCGCGATGCACTCCCCCCTTTGCTTTCCTACAAGTTCCATGCACGATGCGAGCCTCTGGGTCGAATTAAACGCCCTCAGGCTGCACTCAGCAACGGCCCCTTCGGGATCGTATGTCTGATGCCCGGCTCCAAAGAATCGCTTCGCGAGATTCTTGCAGATGCTTGCATTCCCGCTCCTCTCTGCAGTCAAAATGAAGCAGTTGTCGAAATCGCTCCTGCACTGGGCGCTGGATTCGGCATCGCAAACTTTTTCAATCATCTCGCACGTAGTTGGGTTGCCCGAATCCCGGGCTACCCCAAGCAAGCACTCGCTCCTTCGAACGGGGATGCAAGAAGAGGAAACTTCCTCTACGCCGCCAGCAACAATCATCCCGCCCAGCCGAAGCACGCACGCTCTTTTGTTTTCTTCGAGCGAAAGGCACGATTCAGGGTTCGAGCTTGCCAAAGCCGTGCAGTAATCCCGAAGGACGCTGTTCCCGATTCGAAGGCATGCCCCCTGCTCGTGACCTACCTGTTCAGCCCTGAAAAGGCACGAGTCCCTCTTGAGCAGCATCTCGTAATTAGGGGACTCGCTAAAAACTTCTTCGCACAGCGAGCTGTTGCCCACGCCTATCGCGAGGTTCACTATGCATTCGTAGAATTTCGGGTCGCTTTCGTTGGCTTCAGACATGCAGAATTTTGCAGGAGAGGACGGGCCCGCCCCATAAATTTTCTCGAGCTGGCCCTGTTTCCCGAGGCAGCCTGCCAAAAGCAAAACAAAAAACGCGAGGAAAACGATTTTCTTATCCATCGAAAGTCTATTCCCGGGAGTTATTTATATTATTTCCCAATCTTTCCAAAGCGGTTTTCACCGATAGGGATTTAAAGCGCCATTGAGCAGTACTAACTGTCGAGGGGTGTTAACATGGTTGCCATTACAAAGCCGAAAGACCAAAACAAAACAGATTCCCAAGCCCAAGGGCAAGCAGTTCCGGCTTCCCAACAGGCTGTTGCTGCACCTTCTGGAACCACGGAGAAACCACAAAGACTAACGACAGAGGAAGAGATGCAATACAAGCGGTTTTCCGAAGACACCTTCAAATCCCTTCTCATGGGCGCAGCCAGGCTGAGGCAAGTCATGTTCAAGAACGAACAGTACGTCCGCGGGGGCGGCTTCGACATGGAAGCGTTCGCCATCTCAGCTTATTTCTACGGCGAAAGTGGGACGAAGAAGGGAATCGAAAGCTTCGAGCAAAAGAAGCACACGGCCCAGACAGTAGAACTTGCCAAGGCGCTTAGGGAAAATCAGGATTACCACGCGTCCCTCGGGAATTTTCACGTTTTAGTGCAAAAAGCAAGCGCCGAATTCGGGATTGACGAGGACCTTCTCCTCGCAATCATCGTACAGCGCTGCGCTTCCATCACCTCCGGCATGTCCAATAAAACCGCTGCAGAGAAAATGGAATGGTTCAAGGGAACTGTGAGCGAGAACCCGGATATCTTCTCGAAATTCCCCGGGGGCCCTGCAGGCGTTATGCCCTCGGCTTACTTGGACACAATAACGAGGGGAAGCAGGGGCGACCCCAATCTCAAGGAATTCATCGAGAAGGCCCAGCCCACGATGGCTATAGACGAGATGAGCAGCATAGTCAAGATTAGGCCGGAGTTCCAAGCCCACGTATTGCCGCCCATTAGCGAAATTGCCGAACAAAGCGAGAAAAAGGGCCCAGAGACCACTACGGCCAGCGCTGGGCAAAAAGAGGAGATTTCCCAAGAGCTAAAGGAAGACCTCGCCTTCATCGACTCATCCATCAAAAAAATGGGCAGCATGGGCAAAACTGACTTGAGAATCTTGGGCGAATGCTTCAATAGGGTTTCAGAACAGCTCGATTCTTATTCTGATACAGAATTGAAATCACTGAAGATGTTGCTGGACGATTCCGCAGATGGGCTTAAAAACGGGAACAAGCTCAGCGCAGTTACGGCAAGCTCGATATTGGATTGCGTGAATAACACCATAAGCCCGGTTTCCGGTTTGGCTGAACAGGAAAAAGCAACCCCCGTCCGTCCCGCCTCAGCTGAATGGACCGAGATGGTCCGGAAAGCCTCGGATGCTGGACAGAAGGATAAGGGAACTATGGCCCGGAGGCTTGCTTATCCCAAGGATATCGCGGCGAGAGAGGATAATGTTGATAAGACCGACAAATATGCAGTGAGTAAGCCCGCACCAGTCGAGCAGGCAGAAACCAAAGCTCCCCCTGCGGAAGCTAAAGCCGATAGCAGCCAGGAAAGATTCCAGCTTCCGCAAGAGCAATACCGGGACACTACCCAAAAAAGAACGAAAACGCCCGTCATGCCTGCCAACGGAAAAAAAGTCGACATTCATGAGCTGATAAAGGAAGTCATGGGGAAAGTAAAAGGAGATTCGCTTGCGGAAAATGAAAAAAAATCAAACAAAACGCCCCCATCCATTCCTGTCCCTGAAGCAATTGGTGACGAATACTCGGACTCGGTTAATGTGGACATCCAAGCAAGAGGGCCTGCAGTCATTTCCTCACCGAACTCGACCACGACCCCCAGCCCCAAGGCGCCCGTACTCGGGACAGAATACGAGTCTCTCGCAAAAACCCTTGAGAAATACATAAACGGCCAACTCAATGACCCGAACGAGGTTGATGAGCTCAAGGATATGGCTCCGGATAGGCAAAAAAACTTGAGGAATTGGATAAGTTTCCTTCAGGAAATCGATAAAGGCTCAGAGCTTTTAGGCATCATCTCGAAAAAATCGGAGGAAGGCCGGCTCGAGTTCCTCAAATCGATATACGAAGAAAAAGTCCACTACGACCAAAAAGAAAGCGAGCCAAATTACTACTTCAACAAGGACCCCGTTGGGGAAGCCAAGAAACTGCTTAATGTCGTAGAATAGGGGCGAGCCTCAAAGTGATATGCGCAAGCGCTCTAGTTGCAACTTCGCAAGCCCGCGAAACCGGGGGCGCAATCTGCTTTTCGTTATGCAATCCTCAACCTGGGAACCGTGTGCATTCTATGCTTTGCAAACCCAGAGAATTCCCCGGGTTTAGGGGAATCCCGAACCATGGAAGCCAAGGTCCTCGCTTTCGGGTCATCCCTCAGCTCCTTTGCGTCCCGCAAATTCCTCTCCTTCAAGACAGTGATTTCGCCACGCACGAAGTTTCCGAAAACATCCGTAAGCTCGTGGTTCGGAAGCCCGTCTAACACCCTTTCTATCGCCCCTATCTCCCGCTCGAGTTCGTCATTCGGTATCGGCCCCCTGCTCTGGCGCTGTGCCAGCCTGGCTATCCTGGTTATGATATCGCTCATCGTTGGCTCACGCCAGCTTTCATCAGCTACACTAGCCCGTATGCCATTTGCCGAGAATTCGTCATCCCCCACCGGAATCACCCCCGAAAAGTGCTTCCGTTAATGAAAGTTAGCTTCCTCTGTTTAAATAGATTTGCCTCGAGTTCGGCTTTTGATGAACAACCTCAAAACACGTCGGTAAATGTCCTGCAGAACTGCCTCTTCGCTTCCTCGAGCCCGAGCTTCCCGTCTTTCGTGAGTTCGTAAATCTTGATTTTTCCGGACCTCTTCTCCTTGATGAGGCCGGCCTCCCGCAGGGCTTTGAGTGCGGGATAAATCGTTCCCGGGCTCGGCTTCTCACCCTTGCGCTTTCCGATTTCCTCAGCAAGCTCCTGTCCGTGCATTGGTTTTTTTGAGAGCAGGAACAGTATCAGGAACGAGAGCATCCCCCTCATGTCGCAGCAGCAGGTTCCCATGATTATATTGGGCGCCCGATATGTTTATATACCCCCCATATCAAAATATCGTATGCCCGATATTATGGGTGGGGGTGTCAGTATGCACGGATGTTATGAAGCGGGTTGCTGCAGCCCAAGAAGCTTCCTCACCAAGGACGAAAAGATAGAGATGCTCGAGGAATACAAGAAAGAACTCGAGAACGAAGCCCAAGGAGTCGCAGAGCGCATAAAAGAGCTCAAGAAACTGAACTGAGCCTCTTTTCATTTTACCTTTTTTGCTTTTTTATCTCAGCTTCCCTTTTTTCTTGTGAATCCTCTCGTGGTATTCCGACCTGAATTTCTTCTCCCCTTCAGTCCATTCCTCCAATTCTTCCGTCGCAGTATCCATTGTTCTGCTCGCCCATTCTGAAAGTTCGTTCGCCTCCTTTTGATATGGGCAGTAAGAGGACGGGTAGAACTCAAGCTTGCTCTCCTCATAACGGAAAGTTAATGGGAAAAGCCGGCAGGAAAGCGGCCTGTCCTTTCCCGAAAGGATGCAGCGGACCAACCCGTTCTTCTCACCTAAAAACGGGCACTTGCCGTCTTCGAACAGTATGACATTGAGGCTCCCCTCTTTTGATGAAAGCACCGCGCTTTCGAACTTGTGCTTTTTTGATAGCCGCGAAAGCTCTTTCGATGAGACGGAGAGCTTCGAGCCGAGGCAGCACTTGCCGTCGCATAGAGCGCAGAGCCCCGCAAGCTCCTTCACTTCCTTCTCGTAAGCATCCATCGAAGAAACATGGGACAGGAAGGCATTATAAGCCTAATTTCCTGGTCTGAACCATAGTATGTGTTTAGCCCCTGACGGCAGCCACTAATGCCCCTCTCGGCTCGACTCCTTGCAGTTCCCAAGTCGCAACAACCGAAGCAAGCACCTCATAAATACCCGCGCCCTTCTCG
>JAKAKT010000086.1 GCA_021813385.1 Microcaldota archaeon | reverse complement strand
GAGCTGGAAACACCAGCTCAGTCGTTCTTGAGGAAGCAGAGGAAGAAGAAACAGAGAATCGAGGCTTTGGTGGTCAGATGAGGGGCAAGTTTCAACACCGAGAGGAAATTAATTCAGGACAACACATCTGTATATGCAAGGAGCATGTTTTACTTCATAGAAGAAAATCGTGTGCTCGAAGAAAAGGCGATAATAAAAATGCCCTGGATTGAGGAAGTTTTCTATGCCATGAATGCTTTGTGCCGCGCATCCGAACATTTGCCTTTCAAGGAGCTTGAGCCCGGCGGAGGAATAGAGCTTCTGGTTAATCCAAAGACAACGGAGATCATCAGAGAATTGGTGGACTGCTGTGCTGCAGCAGCACCCCGCGTAGTGGCCCTTCAAGACCCTTTGGTCATAAATGCAACTTCCTGGCGTTTTTTCCGTACGTGCTATAAGTCTTTGGTTGTTGGTCTCGAACCGCAGGATGTCATTTCTCACATAAGGAGACTCGCCGAGGTGAACAGGCTTGTAAAGGAAATAAAGCAAGGGGCAGTCAGTGATGTAACAGACCCTCTTGCGACTACAATGATAGTGATGAATTCCGTGGAGAAGTACCGCAAGCCAAATGTCACGCTTGCAGAGAATCTCAGACGCATAAAAGAAGGCAATGGGGTGTCCATGATAACGGACGACTGCGCCTGGCTCAATCCCACATCTGCCGAGCTCGGTAAGGAAATAAGGCTGGCAGGGGCAAACGAGGCGTTTCGCATTATCGAGTTCTGCTGCGAGCAAGCGAGCAGGCTCGGAAACAAAGCAGGAGAAGATTGGACGTTGTTCTACACCTATAACACGATGCTTTTCGAGGGCCATATGCCGTCAATGATTGAGACTCTTATCAGGATTGAAGTGGACTGCGACCTGAGGGCGACGAAGGAAGAGAAGCTTAAGTCACCATAAAACGCATCCCCTACAGGGCGAAAGGCTTAAAATAGTGATATGGGTTAAACTAGATGCGCTTTTGGCGTTTCTACAGGTGCAATTTACTTCGTAGGAAGTTTTCGTTTGAGGTGAGTTTTTGGTAACAGTCTATGACGTTTCCGCGGCAGCGCTCGTTGGGAAGGCATCCGAGAAGCTAAAAGATGTCTCGGAAATCTCCCCCCCGAAGTGGCTGGCATATGCGAAGACAGGCTCGCATGTCGAACGGGCCCCGCACGAAGAGAATTTCTGGTACAGAAGGTGCGCATCGCTAATGCGCAACATCTACATCCACGGCGAGAGCGGGGTAAACAGGTTCAAGACGCACTACGGCGGAAGAAAGAACCGGGGCTCAAGGCCCGAGCATCATGTCGACGCAGGTGGCTCAGCCATAAGGAAGGCGCTCCAGCAGCTCGAGAAGGCAGGCCTTGTTAAGAAGGGAAAAGCAGGCAGGGAGATAACCCCGAAGGGCCGCGCTTTCCTGGACTCTGCCGCGAAGGAAGCGAAGGGGTGAAGCGCGGTGGACGATGAAGAGCTTGCGCAGATGCGCGACAGAAGGCTACAAGAGCAGTATGCCAAGGCAGCGCAGGCCCAGCAGCTCGAGGCGCAGATGAAGACTGTTCTCAAGCAGATTCTTGACGGGCAGGCTTACGAGCGGGCGATGAATGTGCGGCTCGCGAACCCGGAACTGTACCAGCAGATGGTAGCGCTCCTAGCGCATCTTTACCGGAACAAGCAGATTAGGGGTAAGGTCGGGGACGAGCAGCTGAAGAAACTGCTTCAACAGGTATCGTCGACAAGGCACGAGCCTTCGATATCATTTCGGAAGAAGGGTGGTCATGATGAGTAGGGCAAAGTCATCGGCAAGAAAAAGACATCTCGGGAAGGAGCTCAAGAAGAACAGGAGGCTCCCGGTTTTCGTGATAGCGAAGACGAACAGGAAAATCTCCTCGAACCCGAGGCGAAGGAATTGGAGGAGCAAGAAGCTCAAAATCAAGATTAAATAGGTGAATCATATGGCTGAAGAACTTGAAAGGATATACACGATACCGCTTGGCGATGCCTATGCGAAGCCCCGCGTCAAGAGGGCGAAGGTCGCCGTCAAGCTCCTGCGCTCATTCATCTCGCGCCACATGAGGGCCGGCGAGGGGTCCGTTTCCCTTTCAGGCGCAGTGAACAGCGCAATCTGGGAATCCGGCATGAAGAAGCCGCCAAGGAAGCTGAAGGTCATCGCGAACAAGGATAAGGAAGGGAAGGTGAAAGTCACTTTAGCTGGAGAGAAGGAAGAGCAGGCGAAGACAACGGAACAGGCTTCCAAGAGGAAGGAAGAGAAGAAAAAGAAGGCCGCGGCCAAGAAAGAGGCCCCAAAAGGAAAGAGCGAGCCAAGCAATGCCAAGGACTCGAAGCCAGAAGCCCCGGGCGAGCAAACGAAGGACGGGAAGCAGGAAGCGAAGAAGGCCTCCCCCCCGGCGAAAAAGTAGAAGTGGTTTGGGATGCAAAGCGGAAGGTCGGCGCACTTCGGGAATCCGTTTCTAGGGGCTTTCGCGTGCGAAACTGAGAAATTTACATTCATCGGCGGCTTTCCGGACAAGCTGAAGGCGGCTTGCAGGCAGTTCCTGAACACAGAAGTCCTCGACATTTCAATAAACGGCTCAGACCTTGCCGGGATATTCATCGCTGCGAACTCAAACGGGGCGATATTCCCGGAGTTCGTTTTGTCTGATGAGCTCAAGATTGCCAAGGAAGCCGGGCTCAACACCCTCGTGCTCAAGAGCAGGTTCTTTGCAATCGGGAACAATATTGCTGCAAATGACAAGATTGCGCTCGTGAATCCGGATATTGACAAGGAGTCAGTAGCCCAAATCTCAGATTGCCTCGGGGTCGAGGCCATACAGAGGACGATTGCAGGCTATAACACGGTGGGCGCAGCTGCTGTTCTCACGAACAGGGGATTCCTCATCCACAACTCAGCGGGGAGGGAGCTGTTCGAGCTCGAGAAGGCCCTGGGCATGAAGGGGGGAATCGGGACAGCGAACATGGGCGTCCCCTTCGTCGGAATGTGCCTGCTCGCGAATTCGAAAGGCTATGTGGCCGGGGAGGACACGGGGGGATTCGAGATGCACCGCATCGAAGAGGCCCTCGGCTTCCTTTGAAATGGTGGTATCGTGGTGGCTTACGAGGATTTCTCTAAAATTGAGCTCGTTGTGGGGGTTGTCGAGAGCGCAGAGCCAATCATCGGCGCAAACAAGCTTCTCAAGCTCATTGTCGATATCGGGACAGAGAAGAGGCAGCTGGTCGCGGGCATTGCCCCGACCTATGTCCCTGAGGGATTGGTCGGCAAGCGCATAATCGTGCTCGCGAACCTCGAGCCAAAGGTGATTCGGGGATTCGAGTCGAAGGGAATGCTGCTCGCAGCCGATTCAGCGGAAGTCTCGCTTCTGACAGTCGACAAGGAAGTCCCGCCCGGGACAAGGATAAGGTGATACTATGAAATATGTCATAAGCGGAAGTATGGAGATAAAGCCCTCGCCGAGGAATTTTTCCAAAAAGATTGAGGCAGGGAGCGAGAAGCTCGCCATCGAGCGCCTTTATGCCGAGATGGGCAGCAAGCATGGCCTCAAGAGGAGCAAGGTCAAGGTTCTTAAAGTTGAGCAAGCCAAGTAGGTTGGGTGGTGCAATGGCTCAGGACAGGGATGAGAACCTCAACAGAATAGCTTACGAGGCACAGAACTACCAGCAGCAGGGCCAGTTCATGCAGCAGCAGCTAGGCTCCATCCAGATGACGATAAACGAGGTCGGGACCTCCATTGCGACCCTTAAGAACATAGATAAGGCGAAGGACAACGAGGTGCTTCTTCCATTGGGCGCCGGCGCGCACGTGAGCGCGAGGCTCGCCGATACGCAGAACGTCCTGTTGAACATAGGCTCCGATGTGATTGCCCAAAAGCCGCTTGCTGAGGCCATTACGATTCTCGAGGAAAGGATGAAGAGGCTCGAGTCAATGAGGGACAAGCTCCAGGAAGGCATCCTCGAGGTCTCCAAGCGCCTCGACCAGCTTGACACCGAGGCAAACCAGCTTCTCGAGAAAAAGGGCGGGAAGCAGTAAGCGGCCAAGGGGAGCGGGTTTTCTCGATGTTCGGCCTTCTCAAGAAAAAGATAAGCTCTTTCATCTCGTCGATTGTGCAGACGGAGGAGGAGAAGCCCCCTTTGCAAACTCAGGAAATCAAATCTCCCGAGCCCGAGCCAGAAATGCAAAAAGAAACCCCCGAAGCACCCGCACCAAAGCTAAAGCCCGGGCCAGAACAAAAAAAAGAAAGCCCCGAACCACTTGCGCTCGAGCCCGAGCCAGAAAAGCAATCGGAAACAAAGCCGCTCATCCGTGAAGAGAAAATTCCAGAACCGTTAAAACCAGGGCCTATTCTCGAAAAGCCAGCCGAGCCACTTAAACAAAAACAAAAAACCGAGCAAAAGAAAGCTGAAATTGTTTTCGATAAACCGAAATTCGAGCAGCCGAAACCTGGGCAAAAGCCCGAGCCAAAACTTCTCGAGACGCCGAAACCAGAACCCGTAGCAGTCCCGAGGCCGGCGCCAAAAGTTATTGGGAAGCCGAAACCGGAACCCAAAAAAGAACCCGTTTTCGAGAAACCAAAATTCGAGGAGAAGAAACCAGAGCCAAAAGCCCTCGAAAAACCGGCACCAATATTCACTCCAAGAGTTCCGGAGAAAAAAGAAGACGAGAAGAAACTTGAAGTAAAACTGAGCTTGGGAACGCGAATACGCAGCTTCATCTCTAGCGATGTCGAAATCAAGGAGGGCGACGTCTCGGAACTTCTCGATGGCCTGAACCTCGCGCTTCTCGAATCAGATGTCGCTTACGAAGTCGCAGAGCACATAACCGGCGAGCTTAAGTCGAAGCTAATCGGGATGAAGGTCCCAAAGGGCTCGATTGACAAGTCCGTGAAGTCTGCAGTGCGCGCATCGCTTCTCGAAGTTCTTTCACTAAAAGGAATCGACCTAGTCAATGTGGTGAAAGAGAGGCAAAAACCCGTCAAGATATTGCTCCTCGGCCCGAACGGCGCCGGGAAGACAACGACGATGGGCAAGCTCTCGACCCTTCTAAAGGAAGCAGGCTTCACTTCTGTTTTCTCCGCCTCAGACACTTTCAGGGCAGCTGCGATTGAGCAGGCGGAGAAGCACGGCGAGAGGTTGGGGGTCCGGGTCATAAAGCATGAATATGGGGCTGACCCGACTGCAGTAGCCTTCGATGCAGTCAATTACGCCCGGGCTCACAAAATCGACGTGGTCCTCATAGACAGCGCAGGCAGGCAGGA
This sequence comes from Microcaldota archaeon, assembly GCA_021813385.1. Classification (GTDB taxonomy): domain Archaea; phylum Micrarchaeota; class Micrarchaeia; order Burarchaeales; family JAKAKT01; genus JAKAKT01. The sequence goes on along the minus strand of JAKAKT010000086.1, from coordinate 5,931 downwards.
GACGAATCGCAACTTGATAGACGAAATGAAGAAGCTTAACCGCGTTATACAGCCTGACCTGAAAATATTTATCGGAGAAAGCATCGCGGGGAATGCCCTCGTGAACCAGGTAAAAAGTTTCTCGGATGCAGTTGGGCTTGACGGAGTGATTCTTACAAAACTCGACTGCGATGCGAAAGGAGGGACAGCGCTCTCGCTCTCGAAAGCTACGGGGGTCCCTATCCTTTACTTTGGGGTCGGCCAATCTTATACGGACCTGATACCTTTCAGCGCGGAATTCGTCGTGAATCAGGTCATGGGTGATTGAGTGTTCACTGCAACCGTCAAGACTTCGAGCCAGTTCCAAATTGTGGACATAACCAAAATAGTCGAGGATGCAGTTTCAAAGAGCGGCGTAACGGAAGGAATTTGCCTGGTGAGCCTGCCCCACGCGACAGCGGGGTTAATAGTTGGCGAATACGAGCCGAACCTCGAGAGGGACTATTTGCGATTCTTCTCGGAATTCGTCCCGAAAAGCGATTACGAGCACAACTCAATCGATGACAACGCAGAGGCCCACCTCAAGAGCGCGTTCTTCGGCTCTTCAAAAGCATTCCCCGTTTCGGGCGGGAAGGTCCTCCTCGGGACCTGGCAATCGATAATGCTCTGCGAGTTCGACGGCCCCCGCTCCCGGGCGATACAGGTGATTGTAAAATGATAAAGAAAGTCATCCTCCACTACAATGCCTCGAAGAAGACGGCTCTCGAGCTGAAGGATGAGATAACCGCGTTCCTTCACGGACAGGGGATAGAAGTCATCGACAAGCAGAACAAGGCCCTTTCGAAATGGGGCGACACCAAAATCCCCCACTTTGAATATTCCGACCGATTCAGCAGAATCACTTTCAAGATGGGCGAGGACGCGAAAAAATTGATGGGGTTCAAGGACACCCTGGGGAAGGAGGAGGCCGACATGCTCATCACTATCGGAGGCGACGGGACCCTTCTCTTTTACAAGGGCCTCTACAACCTCCCCCTCTTCGCCATTGGGAGCAGGACGAGCTATCTCTGCCAGGCTAGGATGGATAACTGGAAACCGAAGCTTTTGCGCGCTCTGAAAGGGGAAAAGCTTGAGACACACCCGATGCTTGAAGCGAAATTCGGCACCCACGTGACCGAACCCGCAATGAACGAGATATGCGTGAAGAACCCACGGCATCGGATGCTCAGGTTTTCCCTTAAGGTGAATGGGAACAAATACACATTCGGCGCCGATGGGGTGATATTCTCAACTGCAATCGGGTCCAGCGGCTACGCTTATTCCGCCGGGGGCAGGGAGTTCAAGAACAAGCGCTTGATAGGGGTAGTGCCAGTGGCCCCCCATAGGCGAAAGTTCAAACCAATGATTGCAAGGATGGATTCGCCGGCTGAATTGAAAATCCATTCCCGCTACAGGCACGATGTCGTCGATGTTGTTGTCGACGGCCAAATCATCTACGAGATGGGCCTTAACGCTAGCCTGAAAATCCGCAGGAGCAAGAGGACAGTTACGATGTTCAAGGTGAAATGATGACCCAGATGGAGAGCGCCCGCAAGGGAACAATCACTCCCGAAGCCAGGCTATGCGCAAGAAAAGAAGGAATCCCGCCCCAAAAACTAATCCGCTCGCTTGCAAATGGGGCAACCGTAATTGTTGGGAAAGGAAAAAAGGCAACTGCAATCGGCTCACTCGCCGCCACAAAGATAAATGCGAACCTCGGGACTTCCCACGAGTATTCGGACACGAAAGAGGAGTTGGCGAAGCTTCGCTCTTCCATTGAAGCGGGCGCTGACACGGTGATGGACCTCTCGATGGCAGAGCAGGAAAAATCCCTGGCCCTGATGATTGAAAACTCGACTGTCCCAGTTGGCTCTGTCCCAATCTACGGGGCGTTTGCGAACAAAGACATCGCTTCCGTTTCCGAAGATGAGATGTTAAAGTCGATAGCACGCCACCTTGAGCTCGGCGTAGATTTCGCCACAATACATTCTGCGATGCTGTTGAAGGGAGTAGAACTCTCGAAAAAAAGGACAATGCCCATTGTCTCGAGGGGCGGCTGCTTCCTAGCCTCCTGGATGCTCCACAATGGGAAAGAGAACCCGCTCTACACCCATTTCGATTACATTCTCGAGCTGCTTCGCGCTTCAGATGCCGCGATAAGCATCGGCGATGCACTGAGGCCGGGCTGCCTTGCGGATTCTTCGGATAAAGCGCAATTGCACGAACTGAAAGTCCAGGGGGAATTAGTCAAGAGATGCCACAGAGCAGGCGTTGCGGCGATTTGCGAGGGCCCCGGGCACATGCCGCTTTCCCAAATCGAGAAGAACGTAAAGCTTCAGAAAAAACTCTGCTCCGGAGCCCCATATTATGTTCTCGGCCCGCTTACAACGGACATAGGCGCAGGATATGACCACATCACATCCGCTATCGGGGGAGCGGTTGCAGCTTCCGCAGGCGCAGATTTTCTCTGCGTCGTCACCCCTTCGGAGCACCTCGGCCTCCCAACATCCGAAGACATAGTCGATGGCGTTGTCGCGATGAAGATTGCAGCCCATTCAGCCGATATCGTGAAATTCGGGAAAAGAGAGCGGGACGACGAGCTTTCTTTGGCCCGCTCGAAATTGGATTGGGGAAAGCAATTCTCGCTCTCAGTCAACCCAAGAAGAGCCAGCTCAATTTACAATAGCCGCGCCACCTCGACAGGCGCCTGCTCGATGTGCGGCAAATACTGTGCGATAAGGATAATGCAGAAGGCAACTGCGAAAAAGTAGTCATCGCTTCCCTGGTTTCAATTTCTCCAGATAATTTTCGTAAGACTCAATAATCAGTCTCTTGTCCTCTTCAGTGATTTCCCTCACCACTTTCCCCGGAATGCCAAGAACAACGCTCCTGTCCGGAATTCTTGCTCCCCCCACAACAACCGCCCCGGCCCCGATGATGCACCAGTCGCCAATCTCCGCCCCGTCCAAGACAGTAGCGTTCATCCCGACTAGCACATTGTCTCCGATTCTCGCGCCATGGACAATCGCCCCGTGGCCCAGGGTCACGTTCTTCCCGATTTTCACTTTCTTCCCGTGCAGCACGCAGCACTCCTGAATGCTTGAATTGTCCCCGATTTCAATCTCGCCCTCGTTCGCATTGACTACAGCAAAAGCACCCACATAAACATTCTCGCCGAGCTTCGCTTTCGAATCAACTTCGGCTTTCGGATGGATGAATTTCAAGCGAATCACCAACACTCGCTCGAGCAGGACCCGCTAGCTCCGAGTCATTTTCCCCTCAATCGAGCAGCCAGTTCTCTTTCACACTCCCACGCCCGAAGCCCGCGCTTTTAAGCGCGGGTAAAGGCGCAGAGGTTTTTTGCGTCATTCACACCAGTCACAATACGTCGCTTGAGAAGGCCGGCCTTCTCCACGCTTGTCGTTTCGCACAAGCGACGCATTGTGAAGCCCACGCCTTCCCTATTCGAGCCGGGCTCGAATGGGACACATTTGCGCCCTCGAAGGCGCAAATCGTGTTAGGCGTGGGAGTGTGACACTTCAGCGATGCTCAACCTACTCGAGAACACTTATCACGAGCCCCGGCTTCTTCATGTTCTCGAGCACTATCCCAGCTTCCTTGAAAAGTTCGAGCGCCGCAGTGTCAGGGTATTCCCCAGACGTCACAAACTTCTTTATTTTTGCATTGACGAGCATTTTCGCGCAAAGAATGCACGGAGGGTGGGTGCAATACATCGTCCCTCCCTCGATTGAAATTCCGTGCAGGCCCGCCTGTATTATCGCATTTTGCTCAGCGTGAATCGCCCGGCAGACCTCATGCCTGGTCCCTGAAGGGATGTCAAGCTCATCGCGCAGGCAGCCAAGCTCAAGGCAGTCCTTCACTCCGGCAGCTGCCCCGTTGTAGCCGGTCGTGAGGATTCTCCTGTCCCTGACAATCACGGCCCCGACGTGGTGCCTCCTGCAGGTGGCTCTCTCGGCAACAAGAAATGCGATTTTGAGGAAATATTCGTCCCAGGAAAGCCTGGGCTTCACTTTCCTCTTGAATGGATCCCCCATAAAACCCCTCACCTAATTAAGGCAAAAAGAGTTAAAAGCGTTCAGGCAGCCGAAGGCCAGCCTTTTTCAATCTCGGCGACAACCGCCTCGACGCTCTCCTTGAGCTCCTCGAGCGAGCCGATGTTCGAAATCTTGTAATCAGCGATGTTCATGCATTTCTTCAGGTTCTGCCTAACCCCTTCCCCGTTCATTTGCGCTTCCTCAAGCCTCTTGAAGTCCTCGAACCCCAAGTCGTCCCCGTGCCTTCCACGCCGTTTTATCCTCTGGAACCGCGTCTCTATGGGCGCCTCGATAGACAATAGCACAAAGTCCTTCTCCTTCCTGAGCTCCTCGACTTCCCCGACGGTCCTTATGGAGTCTATGATGGCTTTTTTCTCGCCCCTCTTCCTGATTATCTCGATGATTCGTTTCGGGAGCTCGCCCCCGCCTTTTTTCTCCCTAATCTCATTCCCTAGCTTTGCGAGGTTCTCGATTGTCTCCGGTTGCCCCCGAACCTTAAGCTCTGCCCTCAGCACGTCGGAGCACGAGTGATAGACATAGCCAAGGTTCATCAAAATCTTTGAGACTTCCCCCTTTCCTGCTCCAAACGTTCCAGTAAGCCCGATTATCATCCGACCACACCAGCTCGGCGATGGGTCATTCGCCAAACCAAACCGCAACTAATTTATATGAATACTAATAAAATACTTCTGAGCGGCCATGGATCCCATACACGTTGATATTCTCACTTCGCCTAATTGCCCATACTCCCCGAGAGCGATAAGGGTTGCGAGGAGAGTGGTATCAAGGCACAAGGAAGTCCCAATACTCCTAAGGGAAGTCAGCGTCGCCACTCACGAGGGCGAGGAGATGGCAGAGGCTTTCGAGATTGACTCAACGCCAACATTTGCGATTAACGGCAAGATAGCTTTCATCGGGGTCCCTGCGCCGGACGTTCTCTCTCAGCTCATAAAAGAGGAGCTTGACAGGGAGCGCTTCAGGAACTCGTACTTCTTCTGAACCTCGGCAAGTTTTATAAGTCTCAATGGGCACAACTGGTTTCCATGTCTAATTCCTGGTTGGGGAAGGAAACGCGTTACAGAATGCACCTCGAGAGAGGTAGCCGGAGAAGTAAAGCCGATTTTCGGGCCACTTTCAGCAGACGGCTTTTCGGAGCCGGCGTGAATATGTACTCAATACTAAAAACCGCTGAACACCAATATAAGCGAGGCGACTTCCCCGGGGCAGAGAAAACTTTGTTGAACCTTCTGGATAAGGACCCGAGTTTCATCGAGGCCGAGAGACTTCTCATGAGAACATATGGCGGGATGGGGAAGATTGAGGAAGCGCGCGCGGTTTTCGACAGAGCCGAACGAAGAGGCGTGAAAATTCTATACCTCGATATGATGGAAATCTACGGGAAGAATCGCAAACCAGAAGCAGCGAGGGAAATTTTCGATATGTCAGTTAAAGCCGGTAGCGCGATTATGGCAAACTACCAACTCATGGCCAATATCTACATAAAATTAGGTATGCCCAGCGAAGCTGGCAGGATTCTGGAGACTTCCATTCTCACTCTGGATTTTTCGGGAACCATTAGACTTGCCGAGGCGCTTCGAAAGGGCTCCAGGAAAGAGGAGGCGCTCGATTTAATCGATTCATTGCTTGAGGGTAGGAATGAAGATTATCTAGATGAAAATTACGTTCAGGCGAGAGTTGTCCGTGCCTTCTGCCTGTTCAGTTTACGTAGGGAGAATGACGCCAGGAGAGAGTTCGCTTCCCTGAACTCCAATGTCCCGAGGTCGAGCGTCCATTTCCCGAGAATCTTATGTGGTTACATTTTCTCAGGTGCCTTCCAGGACAGTGAACGTGAAGAGTT
>JAKAKT010000070.1 GCA_021813385.1 Microcaldota archaeon | reverse complement strand
TCCTCGAAATAACAACCTGCCAGCCATGCTTTAAACTCGGTCGTTCTTGACGGGTCGTGCTGAATTGCAGTAGCAATGTCTCCTGAAACCGAATCAAGGCGATAAATTCTGCTACTTCCTGCTGAGTCTTTGGCTCTCTTGAAGTACACGCCAGCAGCTGCCCGGGAGAGAACCGTTATCTGCGTATCCTCGGTGGCAACAGTGCGCGCCAGCGTGAGTGTTTCTATCGCCTTGCTCGAGCTGGATGCCGGCATTGCCTCGGCTGCCTCGATTGATGCGCTTATTGCGCTTTTGCTCATCGTGGCCTTTTCAGGACCATCCGCGAAACAAGCGCCTGCACGCAGAACTCCTGCTGAAAGCTCGGGTTTCGCAGGGTTTATCGCTTCGGATATGCTCTTCGCGATAGAAACGAACATCGCCTTTATTTCGGACGGGCAGGCGGAAACGTCATTTTGGTATTTTGATGCCGTGAGAACCAGCCTGCAGGCGGCGTTCGTGCGGCCGATGTCGAGCATTTTTCTGGCTGCTACGAGACTGTTCGTGGTTATCCGGTCGCGAAATTCGGATGTATCGCCCCTGAACATTTTACCGAACGCATGCCCTGCAACAAGCGTCCGCCTTTCCATAAAAAGCCTTGCGACGGATTTATTCTCATAATTGGCAACGGGAATCTGTGTTTGTGTCATTTTTTAACCTCCCACGTCTAGTAGAATAAGTGTTATATTATCACGGAACTCCTTTTTAAAGGTTCGTTTTATGTGTTTTACTAACCACGGTTTATAGTTTGGCCAGTTTTTCCATTAAGCTCCTGTCTTTCTCCAGGTTCTCGTGCAGAATTCGCATTACCTCTTCCTTCTTGGCATAAACGACCTTTTCGTTCTTCTTTTCCTTTTTCATAACTCTCACTTTAGTTAGTAGCTTTCCCGGTTTATAATGCTTTCTTGGAATGGGCTTCCAGCCAGCTCTTTATCGAATAGCGGTTTTTCAGGCCTTTCGCTACAAGGATGAGAAATTCGATTGTCTCGCCTTCTGGAGCTTCGAGTTCGTAACAATTCAGTTTCAGAAACGTCTTTGTGACTTGAAAAGCGGTTCTCTTGTTCCCATCGACAAACGGGTGGCCGAGGACTATCCGCTCTAGAAGAATTGTCGCTTTCCAGAAGATTGTTTCCTCTTTTGTTTTTGCACTGTAGTCTTCCACCCGGTAAAGCATTGATTCGAGGTTCCCTTCGTCGACGACTCCTTTTTCTTTTCCAAACTTCGCTATAATCTCGAAATAGATTGAGAGGACTTCTGCTTTGCCAAGATGCTTTATCGCCATCGAAGAATCTTCTCATGGCGGCTTAATAAACGAAGCGGATAACGCATTCTCGCCGTAGCAGTCTATTATTCTCTGCCTTGCCAATGCGTATTAGGTAAAGTAAGCGCTTCTTGGCAAGCTCAAGGCGAGCGCCCGGTTCTCTGATTTTGTCATATAGCACTGAGGAAGAGTTTGGGTTCGATTAACATAGTTGAGGAAAAAGATATTAATAGGGCCAAACAATACTTGACTGTAACTTTTAGCTAGAGGTGTCACACCCCCACACCTAACACAATTTGCGCCTTCGAGGGCGCAAATGTGTCCCATTCGAGCCCGGCTCGAATAGGGAAGGCGTGAGATTATGGTGTGCATGGTGCGAAAAAGACTGCGCCTTTACCTCCGCCCGTAGGCGGAGGCTTCGGGTGTGGGGGTGTGAGGATTATGCAGAAGGTTTCTGGGTTGTACCAACTTGAGACAGTCTCGATAATCACGATGGGGCTCGTGTTCGCAGTGGTGGCCGGGATAGTTGCGGTCCTATTGTGGTATACTGGAAGCGGGGGGGGCATTTGGTTCGCCATTGGCCTCTCGTTCCTAATGCTGCTTGGTCAATGGTGGTTCGGCCCTGCGCTCATAAAAATGATTACAAAGGCAAAGGAAGTGAGCCCTGAGCAGGAGCCATACCTTCACGAGGTTATCGGAAACCTTGCGGTTCAGGCAAATCTCCCAAAGCCGAAAGTCTATATTGTCGAGAACCCGACTCCGAATGCGTTCGCTTTCGGGAGGACGCAAGGAAGCTCCGGAATAGCGGTTCATCGGGGCTTGCTGAATGTTATGGACAAGGGAGAACTCGAAGCAGTCCTAGCCCATGAGATGGGGCACATAAAGCATAGGGATGTCACTGTGATGACTATTGCGAGCGCGCTTCCTGTGATGCTTTATTACATCATTCTGTTCTTCGGCTCGGGAAGGGACAGGGACAGGGGGCTTGCCTCGATGATTGCCGTCTTCTTCGGCGCGATGATTGCCCAGTTCTTAGGAACTTTGCTCGTCCTTTGGCTCTCGAGAAAGAGGGAGTATTATGCTGACGCTTATTCTGCCTATGCGACCGGCAAGCCTGACAACCTGATGAGGGCGCTCGTGAAGATAACCTATGCACCGAGGCCGCAACAGGCTCCGCAGCAGGACCCGGGAATGAAAGCGTTCTATGTCGCCGAGCCCGAGAAATTCACGAGCGGGGCGAGGGCGGTTGTGGAAGCGATTGGAAAAGGGGATGATGAGGGCTTGAGGAAAGCGATTGAGCAGGAGAAAGGGAAGGGCGGCATGGAATTGCTGATGACGCACCCGCTCACTGCGAAGAGGCTCGAGTCGCTCTTGAAAATCAAGACAGCCGGGTAAGCGAATTTCTACAAAAGCCGAAGCTTAATAAATCTGTTTTGGCTAAATTATCCCGTCTATTCTAAAGGCTTTTGCCTTGAGCGGGGGATAACGATGACTGTCAAATTTGCAGGTAGTAATGCTGGATCTGCCAAAACAGAACGAAAAGATGGCGAAAAAGGCGGAGTATTCGGAGGCTTCGGGAGGATGGCTCCTCTCGTCGGCTCGATTGTTGTTGGCGCCATGGTTATGGGCGTGGTAGGCTGCTCGAGCGAGGGGTCAAAACCAAAAGAAAATGAAGCGAAAGTGTGCGTAACGCCCCAAACAATAAGACTCGCGGATGATTACGAGAGGCGTGCGGATTATCTTCTTTCCGAAGGAAGAACTGCTGAAGCTTTCGACGTTTATGAGCTTGTGAAAGCAAATGACACATCCTCAACACGGAAAGAGGGCATCGATTCCAAAATTGCTAATTTTTATACGCAGACAGGAAGGGATTGTATCTCCAGTGCTCTTTTATGGAAAGACCCGTATTCACAAAACATGGCTTCGTTGAGCAAGTTGAAAACAGCCGAGGAGCTATTTGTAAAGGCGGCAGGGCTAACTCCTTCTTTAAAAGACGGTTTGGATGCCGAGCTTGCTGATGCGTATGTGAAGATGGGGAGAGGCCATATTACCGGTTCTTTTAATTATCAGACAAAATATTCAATGAACCTAGCTTCAGTATCCTGTTTGACGGAAGCTGAGGAGAGGTTTGCAGAAGCGGTCAGGCTGAATCCTGCCTTGACGGATAGTCTGAATGTCGAGCTTGCTGATGCGTATGTGCAGCTCGGAAAAGGCAATATAGCCGATGCTCTTGAGCTCAGACGCCAGTATTCAGAAAACGCGAGTTCGTTTACATGGTTGGCAACTGCAAAAACAAGGTTTGCAGAAGCGATTAGACTGAATCCTTCTTTAAAAGACGGTTTGGATGCCGAGCTTGCTGATGCGTATGTGAAGATGGGAAAAAGTTTCCTTGAATCGGGTTGGGCTAGCAGTGCAAAAAACATTTTTGACAGTCTGATAAGTGGTTATCCCAATTTGGGCGGGTTGAAACGGGCAATTGCCGAAACCTGCAACGAGGTTGGCGATTCGCTCAGGACCGCGGGTAAACTGGATGACGCTGGGCAAGCTTATCAGTTGAGTGCCGTTTATTTGCCCTGCGATGCGAGCGGGAGTAAGTAAAACCCAGAAAAGAAGCCTGGCAAAAGCTTGTGAATCGGCCTGGAAAAGGCCGACAACTGCAGTTGCTAAGGCAACTGCGAGCAAAGAAGCCTTGCCTGGACCTATTTCTTGCCCTTCTTCTTGTCCTCGTCGCTCGCGTGAAGGTACATGTAAGAGCCGAGGGCGACAAGCGCAAGCACGCCTATCCCTAGAGACACGTACATCTGGTTCACGGCTGCAGCCAGAATGACCAGTATTGCAGCCAGGATGGCAAGCCCGCCCTCAGTCTTCTCACTTAACTCAGCCATACAACGACACCTCCTAAAGTTTAGCGGTTTTTGCGAAATCCTCGCAGAACCGCTTTATTCCCGCATCAGTGAGCGGGTGGCCCCACATGCTCTCGAGCACCTTCGCCGGGATTGTCGCGATTCCCGCCCCGGCCTTCGCAGCCTCGAGAACGTGTATCGGGTGCCTGATGCTTGCGACTATTACTTCACTGTTAATCCCGTAGTTCTTATAAACCTGTAGTATGTCCCGGATGAGGTCCATCCCCACTTGGCCATTGTCATCCAGGCGGCCGATGAATGGCGAAACGAAGGAGGCGCCTGCTTTTCCAGCGATTAGGGCCTGGTTTGCCGAGAAGATGAGCGTGACATTCGTCCTGATTCCCTTCTTTTCAAGAATCCTCACCGCCTTTATGCCTTCCTTTGTCATCGGGACCTTTATCACCACGTTGGGGGCCCACTTCGAGAATTCCTCGGCCTCCTTGAGAATCTCCTCGCAGGTGCAGCCGTTCCCCTCAACCGAGATGGGGCCTTTTACCACTTTCGCGATTTCTTTTATGACTTCCTTCTGGGGCCTTTTCTCTTTCGCGATGAGCGTCGGGTTTGTCGTAACTCCATCGACAACCCCAAGCTCCGCGGCCCTCTTTATCTCTTCAATATTGGCTGTGTCAAGGAAGAACTTCATTTAGTCACCTCTTCTTTTTCGAGAACGCGCTCTTCGCGTAACGTATTATTCCATTTGCATCGAGCGAGTATTCCTTCAGGAGCTCGAGGGGCTCGCCGGACTGGCAGAACTGGTCGTAGATTCCGTGGCGGATGAGGTGGCAGGGATATTCCTCCGAGAGGATTTCCGCGATTGCGCTCCCCAGCCCCCCATGGACCTGGTGCTCCTCGACGCTCATTATCAGCCCTGTCTTCTTCGCCCAATAGACAACGGATGCCCTGTCGATGGGCTTTATCGTGTGGAAATTGACTACTGCGCAGGAGATTCCCTCCTTCTCGAGCGCCTCCGCAGCGAGGAGCGACTCGTAGACCTGCGAACCGCAGGCGAATATCGCCATGTCGTCCCCCTCGCGAAGGGGGTTCGCCTCGCCAATCTTGAAAGGAGTCCCGATTGTTGTGAACAGGGGCATCTTCTCTCTTGCGGTTCGCATATAGGAAGGATGGCCGAGCTTTGAGGCCTCGAGCGTCGCCTTCCTCGCCTCCTCCAGGTCCGACGGGACAATCACAGTCATGTTCGGGAGAACGCGGGTGATTGCTATGTCCTCGAGGGCCTGGTGCGAGGCGCCGTCAGGGCCGACGGTGACTCCCGTGTGCGAGCCGTGGAGATGGACCGGGACATCGTTGTAGCATATTGAGACGCGGACCTGGTCCCAGTTCCTTCCCGGGGAGAAAACCCCGTAAGCGGAAATGAAAACCGTCTTTCCGCAGGAGGCTATTCCTGCTGCGACACCCGCCATGTTCTGCTCGGAAACCCCGACTTGTATGAATCGCTCAGGGAACTTCTCTGCGAACCAGTGGGTCCTCGTGCTCTCGGAAACGTCGGCAGTCATGACCCAAATGTTAGGGTTCTGCTCGCCCAGCTCCACGAGGGCTTTCCCGAACCCGTCCCGGCTTGGTTTTTTGGCCGGTGGGCTGGCGATATCCTCAACGAGATACATTTCAGGATTAATTTTGCTTGCCATGTCAATCCTCGCCGTAGAACTTCCTTTCCTGCCCAAGGCTTGCGAGCGCCTGGTCGAATTCCTTGTCTCCTGGGGGCTTGCCGTGCCACTCCACGAGGAACTCCATGAAGGAAACATCTTTCCCAGGAATCGTGTGCGCGACAATCATGACGGGCCTGTCGATGACTTTCTTCGACTCCTCGCACGCCCTTATCAACTGCCCTATATTGTGGCCGTCAATCTCAATCACGTGCCATCCGAAAGCCCGGTATTTCTCAGCAAGAGGCTCGAGAGGCAGGACTTCTTCCGTGAATCCGTCTATCTGTATGTTGTTGCGGTCCATTATCGCGATGAGGTTTCCGAGCTTGTATTTTGCAGCAAGCAGGGCAGCCTCCCACACTTGCCCCTCGTTGTGCTCCCCGTCCGAGCAGACGCAATAGACTTTCCAGCTCTTCCTTTCCCGTTTTCCGACTATGGCCATCCCCACTGCAAGCGAAAGCCCCTGCCCGAGAGGGCCCGAGCTGTTCTCAATTCCCGGGAGAGTTCCTTTGTGCGGGTGGCCCTGGAGCCTCGAGCCGAGCTTGCGCAGAGTCAGTAGCTCGTCTTTTGGAAGATATCCGGCTTCCGCCATCGCCGCATAGAGCACCGGGCAAACGTGGCCGTTTGAAAGCACGAGCCTGTCCCGCCCGGGCCATTCCGGGTTCTTTGGGTCGTGGTTCATTACATTGAAGTAGAGAGCGGTGAATATGTCGGCGAGGCCGATAGAGCCTGCGGAGTGCCCGCTCTTAGCATGATGGAGCATCTGGACAACGCTCTGGCGGATGTTGTTCGAGATTAAGTAGAGCTTGCGAAGGTCCGCGACTTTCGGAAATGCACCCCCTGCCGGAAGACTGGAATCGAGCAGCGTTTGTGTCGGTTTATCGCCGTCCATAAGCTTCACCATCAACTTTTCAAAGGGCATTTGCCCGGTTATGATTTTATGAGCTTTTCCTCTTTCCTTCTTTAGCTGATTCCATTATCGCTTTAACCGCGGACCGGGTGTCGCTCGCGTTGAAAATTGCGCTTGCTGCTGCAAGCTTGTCGGCTCCTGCCCTGCTCGCGGACTGCGCTGTCGCGGGGTTTATCCCCCCATCAACCTCGATGTGGAGTTTCGGGAACTTCATTCGCAGCCTTCGTATCTTTTCCTCCACGCTCGCCATGTACTTTTGCCCGTCAAATCCCGGTTCGACGGACATGACCAGGACCCTCGAAACCCCGGCATCACCTTTCAGATATGGTTCAAGCTTCTCGAGCGGAGTCGAGGGGTTGATTGCGATTCCAAGCTTTCCGCCTGCCTCTTTCGCTGCCTTTCTTATCGCACTCCAGTCCCTTATCGCCTCGACGTGGATTATGTGCAGGTGCGGGCCCTTTGTTTTCGCGATGTGCTCCTGCGGGTTCTCAACCATCCAGTGGAATTCGTATGAAACCCCTTTCGGCAGTCCGGAAAAGCTCTCGCTTCCCACGGTTTTGTTTGGGACAAACTTGTTGTCCATCACATCGATGTGGACAGAGGAAACGCTATTCTCGACCCGGTTGATTCGTTCAATCAGGTCCTGCTTCGTTTTCACCAGAATGGCTGGGATTATCTCAGTCTCCATCTAACCAACAACGGCCTTAGGCTAGTCCCCTAATCGTCAGACTCCCACACTGCAATAATGAATGAACAGGAATATATTAAATCCTTCGGTCGATGTCGAGATGGGTGGGGGGTTTGACCCGCTTGCCCAGTCTCGGTTTAATGGCCGCCTTTCCCGCCTTTGCCTGCAAGCCCGGCCGGATTGCCGAAGATATTGGGCATGCCGAACATGATGATGAAGACTAATGTTTTGTTCCCGTCCTCTGTCTGGCTGGCTACGACAGCGGAGAAATTCCTATCCCTGAAAAATAGTCCCCAGGAGGCGGATTTGGTCCCGAATTCATATCCGATTTGAGGTGCGAGAGTGAAATACCTGTTCGCGACAAGCACAGGCGAGACACCAAAACTGAAGTTTGCAGGCCTCGTGGTATAGGAGGCGTCAAGATCAAGTTCCTTGATGAACGCCAGTTGCTCGAGGATGAACGACAAGTCCCTGATTCCGACTGAACTTGATAAGTCCCATTTCGTTTTGCGAATTTTCTGTTCGACATCGAACCTTGCAGCTTTGAGTCCTAGAGAGCGGAAGAAACCCGGCTCCTGATGGCCTCTCTCAAAACCATAGCTAAACGCGAAGTTCCAGTCAGTTATGTTCTCCCGGGGTATGGTGACTAATTGGTCACCCATCGGGGTCGGGACCGCGAACTTGAACTCGTTCGAACGCGCAAAAAGGATTTGAGCGCCTGCTGCCAGTGTATGCCTGCCGAAAACCGCATTGGTTGTGAAAGTTGGTTTGAAGAAATTTGTTCCAGGGACCACGGGGCATCTCGTGGTGCCTAGGATGAATGTCCCGGTTGGAACAAAAGTCACAACTGTGTCCAGAGTGTTTATGGTCGTGTCCGCTGCCGGTATGGGGCTTCCGCCGCTTACATCCGGAATCGGGGGACCGTGTCCGGGAGTTATGACCGTGTCTGGGGGCATTGGTTTGATTATGCGGGGGGAGAAAGGAGTAAATGAAAGCAATCCCTCTCGCACAGCGAAGGTCCCTGGCCCGGTTATTCCGTCGACATCCGAATTCTGGAGATATATGCTTGGCCTGATTCCCTGCTTGACATGGTATAATGGGGGGTGTCTTGCTTGAATGACCGATGGAACGAGAGTTGCCAGAAGGACTAATGCTGTCGCCTTAATAGAAAAACCTGAGGAACCCATTCTGGACTTTTTAGGGGGCTGGAGAGACTCGGGAGCTGATATGCTTGTGGAAGCCGAAGGTGAGGAGACTTGATTCGAAATAGGCGAACTTAAACTGAAAGTCGAACCCGAAATTGATATTCTGTTTTTTGGTCTCGTTGAAAGGCGATCCTGTTTCGGGAATGGTCTATTGTTTTCTGGTCGCGTTGAAAAACGATTCGGTGTCGGGAATGGTATTCTGTATTCTGGTCGCGGTAAAATCGATGCACTTTTCAAACAATCAACTCCTGGTAATAAGAAGCGTATTATCGCATCAAAAGTTTATTAATCTAATTGTGCGGATCCCGAATTCTCAGAGAACACGCTTAATAAGTGCCGGATAGAAAAGGAATCGGGCGAATAGATGAGACCAATCTTGGCACTTGTGCTTTTCCTTCTCGCTTCTGGGATGCTTTTTGCCCAGCCTGCGGCTGTGGACAGAGGAAAAACCCCCACAAACATAAAGATGACTTTCAAGGTGGACGGGGACACGAAGACTCTCGAAGCCTTTGGGGTGTTTTGGGCGGGTTCGGGAGAGAACATCACTTTGCCTGATGAGTTGCCTGCAAGTGGGTCGATGGACTACATCAACTTTTTCTTGCTCTCATTCGAGACTGTCCAATTCCAGCAATGCCTTTTGAACGAAAGCCCCAATCTCCAATGCCCACCGACTTTCCACGAATGCAAGTTCCCGGGTCAAGACCTTTTGAGCTGCGATGGCAGGTGCTGCAGCGAGGTTGAGTTGAGAAGAACAGACGAGGGGGGGACTGCGTCTGCAGTGTTTCAGCTGGAAAAATCCATTGTTGCTGTTATTTACTCTGGAAACAGCTCCCTTTCGCCAGCAAGAGCTGAGGAGAGAGTTTATTTGCCAGGAGAATCCGGATACGAGCCATGGCAATCTCCGCTGCTGGATTCAGGGATGGACATCTGGCTCATGATTGGAGGAACGGTAGCTTCGCTAGTTGCGTTTTTAGTGTTCATAATGCTGTTCAAGAAAAGAAGGCGCTAGTCCCAGAAAAACTCAGGCGCTATTCTAGATAATCTTTCAGCCCTGTCATTATGCTGACTTGGGAGGCTGGCCCGGGAACGCTGTCTGAGACTATCACTTCCCTCGCCCCGGCAGCCCTGATTTTGTCAAATGCATAGCCTACCAGGAGGCCATGAACAGCTGTGCAGATTATTCTTCTGGCCCCGCCCTTCTTGCAGGCCTTGACTGCTGCAATCATCGTTTCTCCGGCTGCAATCATGTCGTCGAGGATAATCACATCCCTGCCTGAAACGTCGAAATCGAGTTTTTCCTCCTCAGTTACCCGGAGTATGATGTTCCCTGAGCTGTAGTCGAATTTTGTCTTCTCCATCACGACCCCGCCTTCCTTCTTGACCATGTAGGCCGCACCTTTACCTGGCGAGACTAGAATCGGGTTCTCAGCCTTCGGGCGGACATAGTCGAGCAGCTGGGGCATTATTGTGCGATGGTCGATGCTCAGGCCCTCGTGGGTGTGCTTGCCCGGCCCCCGCTTTATGAAGTGGCAGTCGAAAGTCACGAGCTCATCGAGGCCGGCATTCACGCTCAGCCTTGAAAGAAGCCTTGCAGTGAGCGCTTCCCCCGGATATACTTCTTTGTCCTGCCTTGCATATGAGAGGTAAGGTACGATTGCTGTCAATCTGCTTGCCATCGGCTTCACAACAGATACCGCTTGAAGCAATTGGATGATGCTCGTGTTCTGTTTTGGGTAAATACGATGAAGCAAAACGACGTGTTTGTCCTTAAGCTCGCTCAACTGCGGAATCCTCAGGTAGCTTTCGCCGTCCTGGAACTGCTTCAGCTCGAAATTCGGGGTCGCAAGGTCCGAACAGTTCGGACTAACCAGAAGATAGCGTTCCATGCCCTTCTTTGTAAAGGAAAAATATAAAACAATATTGAGTCGCGGAACTTAAGTCGGTTGTGTTGCCCGGGTTTGAGCCGTCTCGGGCGGCCTTGGGCCGGGTCGTGCTTCTTGAAGCGAAGGCCTGGGCCGAATCAATTTTTCTTTTATCCTGGATAAGTTTCGAGCACTGTTTCCAAAAGTTTTTAAATTTGTCATGCAAAAGGGTTGCTAGGAGGTGTTGCAATTGGAGTTTAAATTCTCTAGACGGGACTTTGCTTTTCTAGCCATTTTTGGGATAGCTGCGTTGGTGGCAGCACGGATTAATTTTTCGCAAGCTTTGGGAGCGCCTAATCAGTATTTCACGATGTTCCAGTTTTTTGGACCTGTAGCAGCTGCGTTCATTGGCCCGGTTCTAGGAATCGGGGCAATTCTTGCATCAGAAGTAGTGAATGTAATCCTATTGGGAAAATCATTCACGCTCCTTGAAATCGCAAGGTTGTTTCCAATGCTTTTCGCTTCCTATTATTTTGTAAAATTCGGGAAGGGCAAACTTGTTCAAGTGATAGTGCCGCTCGCATGCATAATACTCTTCATCTCCCACCCGGTGGGCGCTCAGGCTTGGTTCTTCTCACTCTATTGGCTTATACCCGCATTGGCAACGCTTTTTCCGCTGAGGCTTTTTGCTCGCTCGCTCGGGGCTACGTTTACCGCGCATGCAATCGGGGGAGTAGTTTGGCTGTATCTGCTTC
>JAKAKT010000098.1 GCA_021813385.1 Microcaldota archaeon | reverse complement strand
AGTGGGAGTATAACCTGCTGATTTGTCGTCTTTAGATATTTTCAGAATTTTCACGTCATTCCTCTGTTTCGCGTAGGCAACCCCGACATAGCCGATTGCGGTCTTGTCCTGGGATACCGATTCCACTATTGCGGCGTTTCCGGAGGAGTATTTGGCATTAGACGCATAGTCCGCCTTGGCGAGCACGTGTTCCTTCATAAACTCGTAAGTCCCGGAGGAGGATTCCCTGGAATAAATCCCAACCGGTCCGTCTTTACCTCCCACCTCCTTCCAGTTCTTTATGTTTCCCTTGAAGATTTCCCCAACCTGGCTGATGGTGAGTTGGTCAATCGGATTGTCGGGGTTCACAATTATTGCAATCCCGTCATAGGCAACTATTGTTTTTACCGGGTTGACTCCTTTGGCCTTTGCCTGGCCTATCTCGGAAGCTTTCATGTCTCTGGAAGCTTGAGTTATGTCAGTCGTTCCATCTATCATCGCAGTAATGCCGACTCCAGAGCCACCGCCGGATACGGAGACGCCCTTATCCTGGTTGAGCTCCATGTATTTCTCAGCCCACGCCTGCCCTAAAATGACCATTGTGTCAGAGCCGGTTATCTTTAGGTTCTTGGACTTCTGGGCCTGTGTCCCGTCACCCGCGCCTTTTGTCTGCTGCGAAGCGCATCCGAATACGAGTAATGCGCATATAATCAAAGCTAAAATACCCCTATCCACCACACCACCTCAAAGTTTCTTCTACCTGTTTTGCAACTCGATAATCACAGTTGCCGTAGGCCCTTGCGTTTTGCCAAAAATCAGCCAGTTGCTATCGCCGAGCAGGTTTCTCGTCTTGATGAACGGTCCCGCATATCCCTGCTCAATGAAAACCCTGTTCACCGAAGGGCCTGAACGCGAGCCATTAGAAGCTGCTTCGACGGGCATGAGCAAATCACCCTGCGGAGCGAACTTGAAATAATCTTCTCCGAAAGGCACAAGCTGGGGGCTAATGGGCGTTAGCGTTATGAGTTCCCTGCCTCCTTCTCCTCGTGCTTTTTTGATTTCCAAATCCCACTCGGGAGCTATAACCGCCGCCAGATACGTTCTGCCATTAATTACAACGCTCGCCTCATTTCGGAAAGGCTCAGGGACAAGCATCCTTACTTCGTCATTTTCGCCCAGATGACGGACGGACTCGCCCAAAGGAAGCCCGTCTATCCTGAAGCCTATAATCTGAGGATTCCAAAACTGCCCCGGCTTCTTTATCTGTTTTGCCAAATCAAGAGGCAACTCCTCCCCTCGTATTTTTCCAGTTCTCAAAGTATCATCTACAAGCGGAGTGCTAAGAAATCTTATGTGAGGGTTTCGATGCTTTCCGTCGCGGGAAGCGGCAAGGAGAAACTCCGTTCTTGTCATCCGCTGCAAGCTGAATTGCGTTTGCTGTTTTGCGTTAGCAGTAGCCTCGACCATCAATAACACCAAGAGATAATCTGAAACTATACTCCTCCCGATGTTTTTTCGGCTACTGGCAGATAAATATCTTTTCTATATATTTAATATTCAGAATATACAATATATTTTCAATCACGATAGTTGATGACGTTCTCGCATATTCCGGCGCTATAGTCGCAAATCCTCCTTAAGCCTTCAACAATATACGCCATTGGAATCGAAATCTCCGCCCGTTTCTTGAACTCTTTGGAAAGCAGCTTGTCATAATCCCTGTCCATCCCGGCTATCTCTTCCACTATCGAATTTGCGGAAACAGCGTCTCTGCCAAGCATTGCTTTGAAGCTTTTTTCATAAACGCTGCAAGAGATTTTGCCTGATTCCACTAGCGTCTTCATGACTGATTCTGCCCTCGGGTCATCCATGAGCGTCGGCGAATATTTCGAGATTCGGACAGCGTGGTCGGATATCCTCTCTATGCTCCTCGCTGTCAGGAAAAAGAGATTTGACGATTTGAGCGATAGCTCCTCTTTCCGGGCAATGCTCGGATAGCCCAGGAACATGTTGTGTTTTCTCGCAACAAGCCAACATAACCTGTCGACTTCATCGTCCATTTTCGATATTTGGGAGTTCAGCTCCTTGTCTTTCGTTTCGAGAGCGAGGACCGAGTCGCAGACCATCTTCTTCGAAATCGTGTACATCCTTCTTACCGTTTTTTCCATCGGCATTTCAGAAGGGTTCAGGATGTCCTTTATCGTAATTTTGTGGTCATCCTCTTCCACGACTTCCTGCCCTACGGTCAATTCTATGAAATTCGAAACAAGATTCCTTATGCCGGCAGAAAAGGGAATCGCGCTCGTCAGCTCTATGGTCTGGTGGCCGCTTATGTACGCCCCAATCATCTCCCTGAGCAGGAAGTTTTGATTTGTTTTTTGGGTTATCGCAATCGTTCTTGCTTCTCCGACCGAGCTAGGCATATGGACCGGAAAAATCGTTATGCTCCCGTCAGAGTTTGTCTCCATCTCAAGCGGATGGTTCTTCTTTATTCCGTGGGCAGTCACCCATTCCATGGGAAGGCTTACGATGAATGAGGAGTTCCCGGAGCGCTGAACCTTTCGTATGTCCATAATCCCACCCACTAATGAATACTTCAAAAATATTTAAGTATATATCTATTTTGTTAAATATAGAAAAAATATTAATTCTCAACAAAACCACCTGTTCGATGAGGTGAACAGATGGTTGAGATAAGAAGAATAATGGAAGGACTATCGGTCTTTGGGCGCAAAAATGCCTCCGAGAAACCAAGATTTCCAAGGGCGTCAATACAGACAAGCCTTCTCTCCTTCAAGGACTTTTGTTCGGATGCGCAACTTAAGGCGGCCGGAGTAAGCATGTCGGGCGAATGCGATTCGGAGGTCGGTTTCCATGAGCTACCATGAATTCATACAAAACATTCACCGAGCTAGTCCAGACCCGAGGGACGCGACAGTTTCCGTTGATTCCATAGTCACCGAAATCATGAAACTCGCCCAGCGCCAGAGAAATCGTAAAATTTCCAGGAAGAGTCTAAGCAAAAAAATAAAAACAATGGAAAAATCCATTGCGCACCTTCCGGATTATGATTTGGACACATACAAGGACTATCTCCTGGAAGAAATCCGGGCTATCGAAAATAGGAAAGGGGGAATGCCATGTGGAAAACGATTGGAGGAAGCACAACCGGACAAAACAAGCTTGGCCAGCCAGGAAATCTACGAACAAATAGCTTCAGACGCTTTAAGGACATCGAATTCAGAAAACAAATCTCAAGGGCAGTCCTGGTTGGCGCAGTGCTTTTTTTTGCGGGAAATTCTAACGCAGAAGTGCCCCTGAATTCCGCGGGCAGGTTCAAAAGCAGCCCTGCTGCCTACGCCTCGGGGCCGGCCTTTTACTCAAGGCTCGAATATGCCGGTAAAAACCGAGCCGGATTCGAGTTTTCAGCGGCAATGAGGTCGGATGAGCGCCCCAACGAATGCTTTGCTATAACCGCAAATGCCGCCAACAAAACAGGAAACCCCGGCGGTTTTGGAGCCGGTGTTGTAGCCATACACACGAGCCGGAACATGAACTTAGCGGTGGGTACGGAAGTTTCCGGAGCCGGAACCAGTAAAGGCGCACTGCTTTCAAAAGCCGGATTCGAATATACGCCGATAACCAAGAAAACTGCGAAGTTTGGGTTTACGCTTTTCATGAACTTCGTGAATGATATGGGTAGGTCCATCTCAAGGCTTTTTGGAGGAGCGGACGTTTCATTGGGAGAGAGGGTAAAGCTAAGCGCAAAAAAAGAGGGTTCGGACGCTGCAAAAGTCGGGGCTGACTTAAGTATTGGCCGTTTGACCCCCGTCGTGGCGACGGATTTTCAAGGAAATTGGGAAGCCGGTGTCGGACTAGAACGAGGAAACAGCAAGACCCCAATCTTAATGGTTAGCCATAACGAGTGCATGACAATAGTCAGCATTGCGTATCATTTCTGAAGTGTGTTAAAAGACACGCTGCGCAAGGCCGGGAAGCTCCTATTTGACTTACTGCTCGGCTGGCTTAATCGCTGGAATGAGTGCAGACTCTAGCTTTCGTCTTGCCTTGCTCCCCGGCACCTTGTTTTTTCCTCAAAAACCAGATTTGCTCAATTCCCCGTCATTTCTTTATCTTCTTCACCATTTTCATGACCTCTTCCATGAAAGCCGGAAGGTCGGGCGGCCAGCGAGATGTGACGAGGTTGCCATCCACCACTACTGCTTTGTCCTGGAATATCCCCCCGGCTCCCTTGATCTCTTCAGGCACCCCATCATGCCAGAAGGAGGTGAGATGCCTTCCTTTCACCACACCAGCAGAAACAAGAGTCCATGGGCCGTGGCATATGGACGCAACCGGTTTTTTCTTGGCAAAAAATGATTTTGTTATCTCCAAGGCTTTTGGATGCCTGCGCACAGTGGTCGGAGCGCCGTTCGGAAAGCCCCCGGGTATTATAAGAAGATCGTAGCTGTCAGCTTTGACCTCGTCTATCCTCATGTCTGGTTCCAGCGCGTAACCATGCTCGCCACTGATCGTTTCCTTCGTAGGCGCGGCAATATGGACTTGTACGCCTTCTTCAAGCAACCTAAAGTAAGGGTAGAGGACCTCCATATCCTCAAACTTGTCCGCAGTGAGGATTACTGCAGTTATTTTGCTTTTGCGCGAACCCGCCACTACATCGGTTATATGCATTGTTCCACCCCCGACGCATTCTTCCCAGCACCATTAAGCAGACGAGCATTTTTAATAGCTTTTGTTAACGAGCTTTGCTAACGTAGGGACGGTCAGATTCGAGTATAATTCCTGCCCCCACCGCATACCATCTAGCTTCCCCATGCGAAGCTAGGGGATGAATGTTGGATTCGACATTCTACGATTTGGCAAACGAATTTAGACTTTCTTTACGCCCTTTGCGCGCAATCCGCGTTCGCCTGATTCAACTTCATACTCAACGGCATCGCCTACAGCGAGCGCAGCCCCACCCTCAATTGCTGAGGTGTGCACGTATACATCCTTGCCGTCGTCGCCAGTAATAAATCCAAAACTGCGGGCGGCATTGAACATCTTTACTTTTCCTTTCATTAGATCACCATCACTCCTTATTGCTTTTGAAACGTATGGCTTATAATATTTTGGTTTATGCCGTTACGCGCAGAATGGTAATCCGTCCATCTGTAGTGGCTTCTTTCTTTCGAATAGCTGGTCGAAATTTTGCCAAGTCGATTTCGAAAGAAGCCAGGTTGGGACAAGTTGTTAGGAAAAGACAGTGCAGACTCCGTTCAATTCACGAAATCTATATAAACGGCAAATGCCTTAATACATCCTTGGTGATGGCCATGAATTCTGGGAATAAACCTCTAGTCAGACAGCCGAACCGCCCTAGCAATATCGTTAGGGCCGCAGCTACCTTAGTACTAACCGCCTTATTCACTGCAGCACCTTTAGCCGAAACAGTGGCGCAGGCCCAGGCCAATCCCAAATCAAAAACATCTCAAGCTGCAGACTCGCTAACTCTCGTAAAACCTTACCCAGGATACGGAATCAGCGTATTTGAATATGGTAAAAACGACGTGGTAGATATCCGAATGAGGGACTTCGCCAAGGAGCTTCACAGGGTCGAATCCAACCTCCCAAATGACAGAAAGACCGGCATAGATAGTGTGGTCATAATGCCCGGCATGCCCGAATTTTACGCGGGTATGAAAAGTACATACACGACTTCCCCTGCGAGTGATATCGCCAACACCACCACCGTTTTGGTCGGGACCGGGGTGTTTAACCCGCAAACCAAGATTCAACTGCCGAATGGATTGGTTGAGGTAACCGACCTTACATCCGAATCAAACGACCCCAGATTATTTGCCGATTATGCGATTGCCCAGAAAGTTCTTCAGAAATTGCCTTACGAAGAGAGGGGACGGATAATAGATTCTATCTTTACCTTGACGAAAAATCCCAACATCGAAAGTATTGCCCGTGTTTTCGAGCCTTCTACATACGTTGAGGGCTCCCAGCTTCCAAAAATAACGAGTTACGATGACTTTTTTTACTGTGCTGCACTGGTGATGATGAATTTCCCAGGGGAATTTATGTTCGAACTAAGGACCCTTGCTGGGGTTGACAAGGGCGCTTATTCAAAGGCTGTCGATTTCGCCGCCTTAGTAATCAAAGCGTTGGGGGAAAACAACTTCCATCCAGATTTAGTGCGATTTGTAGCTAAGCCAAGCACTCACTAGTCCCCTTTTCTGCACTAACAGTAAACTCCCCCGTAAACGCACCGTGAGCCACCGTTGGCAGCCAGAGGGCCGCAAACAGACCTGCATTGTTCCTGGCATTCTGAAGATCGGTCACTGCGGCAACTGCCGGTGATCGCTCCTCCGGAGTGAACGCAATACCAATTCAGATACATCGGTTGCACGCCCGTGGGCATTTGCCCCTCGATAAAAGTCGCTGAAGTTCCGCTGGCTGCTTGCACAGCCGGGATGCCTGACAAAACAAGAGCCGCGAGAACGGCGAGAGCCGCTGCCGCATAAACGAGGTTTCGGTTTTCCAGTATGGTCACCTAATACACCCCCGCACATTTATTGCCACAACTATATTATAACATTTTCGCGGCGGACATTGCGCTAATCTTTCGGCTTGATGCAAATATTATAACACTTCCTCTAGCAATACATGCGTTGTGATTTTATGGCCCAGAAGAAATTTACGCCGCAAGAAGCCAAGCGAATTGGCGAGAATCTCGGAATCAAATGGGACAAATTCGACGCCGAGCAGTTCAGGATGGGGCTGGACGTCGAACTAGAACACGGCACCATAAGCCCCCCCACCAACGTCACCGATGACGACCCGGTTTTAACCGGGAAAATCGCTCTCGCGCACCTCAATGAGTTTCCCGATTATTACACCCGGCTCGCGAAGATGGAGAAAGAAGCGGACAGATTCTGGGGGAAATAGAAGTGAAAAGCAAGCGGGTATTATAAATTCTACGGCTTCAACCTTGTGGGAGTGGTTTTATGAAACAAATATTTGCGATTCTTGTGCTTGCGCTGCTGCTTTTGGGCTGCGCCTCTCAAAACGTCGAAAAGCAAGGCAACCTAAACAATCAAACAAATAATCAATCTACACAGGAGGTCGTTGATTTGAAAACAGAACCGGGGGATTCAGTTGAAGTTGATTATCTGGGGACTCTCGAGAACGGAACAGTATTTGATACTTCGATTCAGGAAGAAGCCGTGAAGGCGAAGCTCCCATCAAGGCCGGCGTATTCGCCGCTAGGTTTTAAGGTAGGGGCAGGGCAGATGATCGCCGGCTTCGACAAGGCAGTTGTTGGAATGAAAGTCGGGGAGGAGAAGACGGTTACTCTCAAGCCGGAGGAGGCTTATGGAGAAATTCAACAAAATCTCATAGTGGATATTCCGAAGGACAAAGTTCCTCCCGAGGTGCAAAAAGGCTCAAGACTAATGGCTTCGAACGGAATGAGCGGCGTTGTCCTCGAAGTAGGGAACGAGACTGTAAAAATAGACTTCAATCACGAACTTGCAGGCAAATCACTTACGTTCAAAATAATAATGCGGAAGATAACGAAGGCGAGCAACTGATGTTTCGTGCTACTTCGGTATGCCCCACGTCATCATTTTTTGCAAATCAAGCGCCGAAACTTCCTGTGGAGTGAGCCTGGATAAGTAATAATCGTCTCTCACAAGATACCCAAAATCAGAGGGAGATTCCGGCTTCTCCGGGACCACCGTGGCTTGCCCGGTCTGGAAATTGTCCATAAAGAACTCGAGTTTGAGCCTCTTCCCGTTTGGCATGTCCCGGACCCATTTCCGATAACTCTCGTAGGCATTTCTTGCAGCTTCCTCTATCACAAGCGAATTGATTTGGTTGAATGAAAATCTGGTGTGGTATTCATCCCCGAAGGAGAGATACAGGCCGTCATGCACGGTTCTTGCAGCAGTCATCATCACAAATCCGGATTTCTTGTCAACCTCAAAAATTCCGGTCTCAATACCCCTGCGCATTACCCTTCTCAATTTCTCGTCGCCTCCCGAGAACAGTGAATGAAGCGTTTCAACGAATTTCCTGTTGTCCGGGTTCTCGGTTCCATTGCCCTTAACATAAGCCGTAAGCTCGTCCTTGAGATGCTGGGGCAGATAATCCCTGAGAGAAAGCCAGTCGACAGGCGCACTTTTCTTTTCCCCTGCAATGCGTTTGAACTGCATTTCGAAGAATTTTGTCATTCTTTTTTTCTCGAAGTCGTTCTCCCGCCCTATTATCATCATCAGTCTCTGAAGGGTCAGGTGAATTTGGTGCGTGGCAGTCAAAAAACCGCATCCATAGTGCGGCACGAACCTGAGAATCTCGGTTTTCGGGTTGTGGTCCCCGAATATCGTGCGAAACTCCTTTTCCGTCAGTATGCCCGCAAGGGCTTTCACGCCTCCTGACTGCCTGCCATCATTGCAGGCGAGTTTCGTATCAGCATCGAGAATCTCGCGAATAATTCTCAGGTTCTCCCAATTGGCTTCGTATTTTTTTACATTCTCGACAGCAATTTGCAGAGTCGCATGGCGCCAAATCTTGACTGCTTGCCGATAAACCCCTGCTGGCGGGGTTATCGGTTCCGTCACTCCTCCGCACTGTTCGACTTGTTTGAGAAGGTCAGCCCAGGGCGCGTATCCATCCGCCCCATTGCGCGGATTCCGCAGCTTCTCGATTAAACCGCTTCTCTCGGAAAAATTACGCAAATCATTCAGCTGTGAATCGGACGCTGAAAGAATGTCATTAAGGTTGCTTCCCACCCAGTCCGTAAAAGCAATTGGGGTATCCATCCCCCTGCCCGTGACCATCAACCGTCCAGTTTGGCAATTCCATATTGTGCAAAGAAGCCTAAATTTCACGGTCGATTCGTGGTGCGGGTCAGGTATTTTGAACCTATGCCTTTCGACAATCAAATTTCCGAGTTCTTTTTCAAACCCGTCCCTAGCCTGCACAATCCGCGTCCTTTCCCCCTCAAAGTCTTCGTTAGCCAGGGTCCTCCCTAGGAACAAGAGCAATGGCGGCTGCGGGAGATTGTGCTCTAGGGCATGTTCGGTGAGATAAAGGACGTCTGCAACAGTGTCTTCCGCAATCATGTGGTTTGTCGTAAACCTCCCGAAAACCCCGTTCAGGAGCTTGCCGTTCTCCACAACCGGGACATCCCCGTTCATCATGTCGAAAAGATTCACCTTCGAAGTTATTCCGAGAACAATCGCGATTGCCGCCTGGTCTTTGCTTACATCTACATATCTGGAGATTTTGGCCGGATACCGCCAGGTTATTATCGCGTCTGCAATCTGCCCCGGGGTGAAATTCCCGCTCTTAAGAGCTTCCAAACAGAATTCATTCAAAAGTTCGATTCTTTTTTCTCTTTTTTCGAAAAATATTTTTGCAGGCAAGCCAAATCCCCTCTTGGCTGCGAATTCCCTGAAAAATTGGTCGGCACTGGTCTGTGAAAGCTGGGTCTTTCTATCGGACTTTGGAATGCCCCCGCCGTGGCCGTCCTGGTCGCTGATTCTTCGATGGCCGTGAGAGCCTAATGAAAGTTTAAAGTTCATCACGATTCGCCTCAAATATCCCCTAAGCTAATCCCGTCGTGAGGGTATTATGCCAAATCGGGTTTATAAACATTCGCTTTTTGGTGTTAATCAGGGGAAATTCGAAGGCGAGAGCCCAACCGCCCTTATCGCGCACCCGAAAATCGGCTCAAGCCCGAGTTCCCGCGCCTTTTTCTCAAGTTCGGGGCTCTCGGTGCCCGGGTTGAAATAAACCTTCTTTATCCCCCTTTTCGCTATCTCCCCGAGAACCTTAAGCCCGGCAGAAGGAGGAACATATAGCAAGGCAATGTCGATATCCCCTGGAATCTCGAGCACCGAGCCATAGCATCTCAAGCCCTCAATCTCCCGTTCCCTTGGATTTACCGGGAAAACAGTATGCCCTTCCGACAAATAAGCTCTCACTGCCTTGTTCCCGAATTTCGACCTGTCCTTCGAGGCCCCTATAACTGCAACCCGCATAAAAACAGTCCTGAAAACTAGAAGTTGAACGGGTTCTTTATATTGAATAGGCCCCTTCCGATTCCGCTGCCTTTTTCACCAGGCCCTTTTCCTTCAACGGGCTTGCAGTCCTCGCCGTGAACCTTGCAGCGCATATCCGAGAGCCTTCTCCTTATCATCCCAATCCTCGTGCTCATGTCTGTCCTCACGTGCTCGAGAGTCTTCTCGATTTTCGCCGCCTCTTGGCTTATTTGGGTCGCAGCCTGCTGGTTTACGCTTCCTTTCGATATCTTGTCCTCTGCTTCAGTTGACCACATCTGAAGGTGATGCTCCATCGAGGATATTGCGCTCTCGAGCTTGTCGACATCCTGGATTATGACTTTCTTAAGGCCCTTTATCCTCTCCTCGTGGGGTATCTCTTTGGGCCTTTCCTTTTCCTTGTTCACGACAAGGATGTCGATGTTCCCATTCGGGACCACCGAGTACTTGAGTTTAATTAAGTGGCTCGCTTCGAGCATCTCGACCATCTTTTCAATTTGGGTCTGCTTTATCCCCAGTCTCTCGGAGAGTTCCTTAGTTGTGGTCATCTCCCTCTTGGTTATGTAATCATAAACGCGGTCTATGACGGTCGTCATCTCGCCATGGTGGCCAATCTCAGGGGCAACAGTGTATTCGCCGACAGAAGCAGTGCTGGGATAATCAGAATCAATTAGCTCAGAAAGGCTGACTTTCCTGGCAGTCTCTAAATCCAACTAAACACCCCCCACAGGTGAACCACGTCGTGCTAAGCTTTCTTCCCAGCACAATTTTAAACCTATCGTGCTTGGGCGCCATTCCCTCCATTGATTAATGGCGTTATTATTGTGCCCCTCCCCCTATATAAGCTTTCGCGTTTTGTAACTTCGTTAAGAATTCCAGAAAGCCCTTATTTCTTTCTTTTTCTTGAAAAATTCCAAACCAACAGTCCAAGGACGATTGTTGCCAATGCCGCCAAAACTAGGATAATCAAGAGTCCAGACGAGCCATACATATTCAACAACCACCATCCCAATCCTTCGGGCCCGCGGAAAGTTTGTTTTCCAACATTCCCCGAAACGTATGTGTACCCGAGCTGGTCGCAGCAACTTTTCAAGTCACTATAATTGTATCTGCAACTCCCGCTTTCAGTTACGATGCTCCCGTTGCCATGCGAGGAATATGCTTTCCAGCCAGCAGGCAACTCGTAATTAAAATATTCATCTCCGCCCCAGAGATATCCACATTCCTTGGTGTCATGGTTCAGTGCAATCCCACCTGTGCCTTGGGTAGAAAAAGCAATTCCTGCAAGAGCCACAAGGGCAAAAGCCATAACGAGGGATAACTTCCGCATAAGTCAATTTCAAACGTACTTGTTTAGCTTCTCTACGCGTTCGTAGAAACCAAACTCCAAACTGGCCGAAAAATGGAAATTCTGGCTCTTCCTAAGCCTCTCGGCGACCAAGTA
>JAKAKT010000081.1 GCA_021813385.1 Microcaldota archaeon | reverse complement strand
AAAGCTGCACCACAAAGCGAGGATTATAAAGACTTTTAGCGAGGTTGATTAGTATGGGTTTTTATCGTTCGCTTCGAGGTGTCAAAATTTCCGGGAAGCACACCCTGACCGTTTTTTCTAAAACATTATAAGTTTGCATCAGCCAACATTAACCTTATTCTGAGGTGGTGCCATGGGAACTTCAGGACGTAATGTGCCGCACTGGGTTGACGATTGGGCTCACGTGGAACCGGAATTTCAGAGCAGAGTGAGACAAGCAATCGAACCCTTTTCTAACATGAAGGGAGTCGCGCTCGCTTATCTGCGAGACTACCAGTCGCATGCGTTCGCAGTCCATATCAACACGGAAAACGGAGACCCTGGGTCCGTTGTTCTCTCGATAGGACGAGTCGCCTGGTCCGTTCCAAGCAATGGTCGTTCTACTCCTACCGTCTATCCGACGGTGCCGGAATGGGCGATAAGCAAGATGCTCGAAATCATCGCCAATCCGCAGGATATGGAAACCGTCGGGAAGGCGGCCCGCGCTCTTGGCTTATTGAGAGTTGCCGAATCCATACCACTTTTGAGGGACCTCGTTGATTATAACCTAAGCAGCAGGGGAGAACTCGGAAGCCCGTCGATGCCGGATGTCTCAGTTTCCCTCGCGCTTCTCGGCGACAGGAAGAGCATACAGAGACTGAAGGGACTATTGTCCGCAGACTTCATGGAGAAGAGCCTTCATGCTCTCGGCTTCGTTGCCCTCAGCCTTGCGGCGCTCGGTGATGCGAGCAAGGAGACTGAAGAGCGGATTGTCGAGTTACTCGGGCGCAAGCGGGAAACGCGATATTTGAACGAGGAGCTTCTCCTAACCTTGCTGGCGATGGGAAAAGGGAACAAAATTGTTCTGGGCGGCAGGACCGCCACCCGACTTACTTGCGAAACCGCTTTGCGATACAGCGCAGCGGATTTGAGGGCGGAGGTTGTCGTGGGCTATAAAGATGGCGTTTGGCCTCCCCGGCTCAGCAGTGGCTATGGGTTTAGAACGTGGCCCCTGGGTTCTGCGGGAGCAGCCTATTGGGCTACTGTCGCCTGGCAGAAGTTCCGCAGGGAGGCCTGCTCCGGAGGGAGTGGATTGGACCCAGCTGTTGTCGGCGAGAGGGCCAAGTTCAGGATGGCGTTTCCAAATGAAACAGTATTTTTGAGGGGAAGCGCGCACCAGCACAACAGGATGCCGAGGAACAGCGGGGCGTTCTAGCAAGAAGGAGCGTTCGGCCGGAGCACCCCAAAATTTATATTCATACCCACTGAAACCATATTCATGATAAGGACACTGGCCGACGACATCTGCGAAATTTTGGAGCACTCGAAGAACAATTCTGCGAACGCCGGGGACATAGCGAAGCAACTGAAGTCTTCCCCGGAGCAAATCGAGGCGATAGCGAAAATCCTCCAGTCGAGGGGGATACTCGAGCTTTCATATCCTGTCGACATGCTCGCGAAACCCTGGCTTCGGCTATCGAAAGTGCTTCTCTCGAGAAAGATTGTCCCCTACAAGGGCAAGGAGTTGTCCAGGTATCCGCTCAAGGCCCATTTCGTTGATGCGGACGTGGCAATACTGGACTGCGACAAGGAGAGCAGGCCCATTTACGACATCAGGATGCCGACAATCGGGCCATACACGCGCGCCGTTCTCTCGAATATACGCGACAAGCTTGCGAGGACTGTCCCGATTCAAGCGAGCGAATTCGTCGACCTTAGGAAGGCAAGCGCAGTCAGGAACAACTTCTACAACGCCGCAATTATCGAAATAAAGGCAATATTCCCCTCGCTCTCCAAGCAGGACTCGGACTCGCTTGCAGGAATCCTGCTCCACGCAATGTATGGGCTCGGCGACATCGAGTACCTGATGTCGGATGATGATTTGGAGGAGATTGCGATAAACGGCTCCTCAGTGCCTGTCTCAGTCTATCACAAGAAGCTCGGCTGGCTCAAGACAAGCCTCTGGATGGATAGCGAAGATGACATATACAACTATGCGGCGCAAATAGGGAGGAAATCAGGAAGGGATATCACAATCCTGACCCCGATTCTCGACGCTTACTTGGATACTGGAGACCGGGTCAACGCGACCCTTTTCCCGATTTCGACGTCCGGGAACACAATCACAATCCGCCGCTTCGCCCGGGACCCGTGGACAATCACGGATTTCATCGACCCTAAAGTGAACACCATGTCTTCCGAGATGGCGGCATTCCTCTGGCTTTGCATGCAATACGAGATGAACATAATGGTCGTCGGAGGAACGGCTAGCGGGAAGACGAGCACTCTCAACACGCTCTGCGCACTCATCCCGCCCTCGAACCGCATCATCACGATTGAGGACACGCGGGAGCTTGCAATCCCGCAATACTTGAAGTGGAACTGGGTCCCGCTCGTCACGAGAAACCCGAATCCCGAGGGGCACGGCGCCGTAAGAATGCTCGACCTGATGGTTTCTTCCTTGAGGATGAGGCCGGACAGGATGATTGTCGGAGAGGTGAGGAAGAGGAGGGAGGCTGAAGTCCTTTTCGAGGCCATGCATACCGGGCACGCAGTCTACTCAACGCTTCACGCCGACACCGCGTCCCAAGTGCTCCGCAGGCTAACGAACCCGCCGTTCGACCTCCCCAATGTCGAACTGCAATCGCTTCACTTACTCGTAGTGCAATACAGGGACAGGAGGCAGGGGATAAGGAGGACTTACGAGATAAGCGAGGTCATATCCTCGTCGGTAGAGATGCTCTCGCTGAACCCGATTTACAGGTGGAGGCCGAGGCAGGACACGTTCCAGAAGGAGAACGAGAGCATGCGAATCATCGAAGAGCTCAACACGCACACAGGGATGTCGATTGACGAGATAAACAAGGACCTGAAGGACAAGAAGACGATTCTCACCTGGATGCTCGAAGTTGGCGTGCGCTCCATCGACCAGGTTGGGGATATGATGTCCCTCTATTACAAGGAGCCTGAGACGGTGCTGAAAATGGCGAAGGCGGGCAAGAAGCCCGACGCCATTTGAGGTGTTTCGCATCCGAATTCCGCTGTTCATACTCCCATCGGCTTTTTCAAGGCCGATTTCGCGGCTCTTCATCGGCATAGGGAAGAAATTCGCCAGGCCATTCAGGATGGGCCGCTACCTCAGGATTCTCGAGAGTGACCTGGACGAGGGCGAATACTTCATAACCTCCACCCTGAACGCACTTTTTTGGTCGTTTCCTGTGTTCTTAATCGTCAGGTACAAGGACCCGAGCCTTTCTCTCTCGACAATGCTCTTCCCGGCAGCCACAGCATTTTTCCTTTTGCTGCTTGTGTTCATAGCCTACCCGCTCATTCTAGTCAAGAAATCGGTCGAAAGCCTCGATCGGGACCTCGTCTATGCGCTCAAGGACATGCTGATACAGATAAGCTCCGGGGTATCGCTGTTCGATGCGTTGAAGAATGTCTCGAGCGCTGAGCATGGGCTCGTGTCGAAGGAGTTTAAGGCAGTTGTCCAGGACATCAATGCCGGGGAAGCCCAGGATGTCGCCCTGGAGAAACTGGCACTCCGCTCTGAATCCGAGTTCTTGAAAAAGGCAATCTGGCAGCTCGTCATAGCGCTCCGCTCAGGCGCGAGCCTTCAGGGGACCATGAAGAACCTTGTCGACAATCTGCGCCAATTCCAGGGCGCGAAAGTGAAGTCCTACACCCAGGAGATGAACCTCTGGATACTCCTTTACCTGATAATCGCAATCGCGATTCCGAGCCTTGGGGCGACCCTGATAACAATCCTTTCGTCGTTCGGTTCTTCGCAAGTGCGCGAACCGGTGTTCGTCGCTCTCCTGGGGATATGCTTCCTGGCAGAATTCGTGATAATAAAATACGTGAAACTGAGCAGGCCTCTCGTGTATATGTGAGTGATTGAATGCTTTCCAACATAGGGGAACTGGCGCCCAAGCGGGTCAAGAACCACGTGCAGCGAATGCTCGGCCAAGCAGGTATGAGGTTGGACGCCAGGGACTGGCTGGGCCTTGTTCTTCTCACCGCAATATCGTGTTCTCTTTTCTCCTACGTTGCGCTCCTGAACTACTCCCCAATCCGCGGCTATTTCGCAGTCCTGATTGTTGTGCTCGTGTTCGTTCTCGTTGTCTCGATGATTTACACACTCCTATACCTAAAGGTTGAGGACAGGAGGATAGCGGCAGAGAAAGCCCTGCCCGACCTCCTCCAGCTTACCGCATCAAACATAAAGTCCGGGGTTACTCCGATAGTCGCGCTGAGGATGGCGACAAGGCCTGAGTTCGGTTCACTCCACGAGGAGGTTCTCTACGTCACAAACAAATCCCTGGGCTCGGAGTCATTCGTGGATGCCCTCAATGAAATCTCCAAGCGCATAAAGTCGGAGATGCTGAACAGGACGATGCTGCTGTTCGCATCGAGCCTCCGCTCCGGGGGCTCGGTTTCGAAAGTCCTCGAGACAAGTGCAGACGATATCAGGGAGAACCAGGAACTCAGGAGGGAGCTCATCGCAGGGACAAACATGTACGTCGTGTTCATACTGTTCACGGTCGTGATAGCGATGCCTGCGCTCCTTACGCTCTCAATACAATTCGTCGACATGGCTTCAGCGCTGCACGGCCCGGATTCGTTCCTCTCAAAGCAGATGGGATTGAGCATGAGCCTCCCGATTTCCCAGGAATTCATTTTCAATATCTCCGTGATAACACTAATATTTACTTCGCTATTCTCAAGCCTGATGATTGGCGTAATTCACCACGGAGATGAAATGAACGGCTTGCGGTATGCGCCCCTTATAACAGCCAACTCACTCGTTTTCTTCTACATCTCGAAAACTTACCTGATATCATTCATACTCGGGACGTTCTGAACCCCAAAAACAAGGCTCGCTCGCCCTCTCGCAGTTTCCCGCAGCTCGTTCCTACCCGAATCGTTCCAATCCTGAGTTCGCTCCCAGATCTCTCGCAGTCTTAGGTATTTCACATTTTTTTCGATGGAACCTGTCGATATCGGGTGATTTCTTCGCCATATAACGGCTCTAGTTGAATCGCCCGTTCGAAATGCCCTGCGGCTTTCTCCCACTGGGAGATTTCATAATGCACTACACCCATGACGTAGTGCTCCTTCGCCGTGACGGGTAAACCGCTGATATTCGGTTCAAGTTCGAGCGCGTGCTTCCAGTCCCTTTTCGCTTCGTTCAATCCCCTTTCCCAGTCCATCCAATCCCCGAAATATTTGGGGCTGGCATTGCCTTTTTCATAAAACACTTCAGCAGACGGCTCAGCTCCCTTCAGCCTCAGGCGCTTCTCGTATTCCGCGAAATATCTAACGGCTCTTCTGTAGCTCCCAACCCTTAGTCGCCCATCCCAGTCAGTCGAAGGGGTTTCGTCATAAACGTCCCCCCGCCTCATATGGCCCCGAGCCTTCATCAGAAACCAGTCATCCTTTGAACCGACCAATCTCCCGAACGGATTCCCAACCCGGCTCGGCGCGATTTGAAAAGTTCTCATGCTTTCGGCCGCGTAACAGACCATCCAAATCACCTCACGCTATTTGCGATTTCCCCGAGCAAACGGATTTTCGCTCGCTCATTTTTGGTCCAAGTCGGTTCCGGCCTTTTCAGAACTTCCAATAACTCTACTACCAGCTCCTCAACATCATGTTCAACGAGCATTCTCCAGGGGCGAAGGAGCGAGCTCGCGATTCTGACGAAGTCCGCTCCTGCCACGCCCAGAAGTCCGGCTACTTCGCATTCTGGTATCAGCGAGATTAGTTGGAATGACGGCTTGCCATCATTGACATGTTTTGCAGGCACGAACAAGGTGGAGTCATTTGCTTCGCCAGCGGTACCGATCGCGACAAGTTCCATAATCACCACACATTCTGGTTTCACCACCCTGATGCTAGCTTCACTGTTATCCTCGCTAACCGAAATCTCGCAGTTTCCAGGCGTGAGGTTAGCCGCAACCCCCAGGCCGGGTTTGCCTCCATGGGGCGCGATGACCTCTCTCGGCACGACCAATGTGGTTTTGGTAGGGATGCACCAGCGGGTCTTATCCCTATCCTCCCAGGTGAAAACATCCTTGAGTGGTTCCCCATCGTTCGGCTTCCCAAAAGCAGTGCTCGATATGGTCGAAGAGCTCATGAGCGTGCATTGGGTGCCCCCATCCAGCCTGCGCCAAAAGTCCCTCTCTAAGAGTCTGCGAAGCTCCGGATGCGTCAGGACACCTCCAACCAACATCCTTCTCAGGTTTTCCGGAGTCGTGCCAAACTTGCCGGCCTCGAAAACTCTCACCCTTCGAGCATCGTTCGCGGTTAAGACCGTCAATCCCATCACCCCGTTGTTCCAGTTATTGATTCATTCTATGAAACTTCAAATAAATAAAATATCTGAGAAGAAATTTTTTACTTTAGTAGAAATATTTATAAATAAAGAGAAATAATAAAAATCCATGTCCGATGCACCGTTCACGCTCGACGAATACGACCGCAAGCTTCTTTACCTCTTGGACAGGGACTCGGGCCTGGGCTTGAACAAGCTCGCGAAATCGATAAAGCGGTCGAAGCAGTTTACTCTTTTTCGGCTTAAGCGCTTCGAGAGCGAGGGAGTAATCACGCATTACACCGCAATCGTCGACATGGTGAAACTCGGATTCTTCTCTTTCAGGATTTACGTCCGTTTCCAACACACGACCAGGGAAGAATTGAACAAAATTGCCGAAGAACTGAAAAAAGAGGAGAACATCTGGACAATCACTATTATGCACGGGAAGTGGGACCTCGCGATTTTCCTCGGAGCGAAAAGAATTGAAGAGATACATACTATTTGGGACGCATTTAAGCTTCGGCACCAGAAGAACATCGAAGCGTACAACTTCTCGCTCTACGCCCCAATTTACAACTTCAACCGCACGTTCTTCACGCAAGGAAACCAAGAGAAGATAACGAGAGTTTACGGGGAAAGCAAGCCGGAGGAGATTGATGGTGCGGACTGGAAAATCATACGCGAGTACGCGCCGAACGTGAGGCGTTCGACCCTGCAGATGAGCAAGATTCTGAGGATGTCACCTGAAACGGTCGGAAGACGGATAAGAAAACTGGAAAAAAAGAAGATAATATGCGGATACAAGCTCGGACTCGATATCCACAAGCTCGGATACGTGTCTTACAGGGTGGACTTGGAGCTTTCATCAACCCACAGGAATGCGGAACTTTTCGAATATTGCAGGATGCACAAGAACATATACCAAGTGCAGAAGACAATCGGGGGCGCGGATTTCGAGATAGAGGTGATAGTGCGCGACCTCGGGGAGCTTCTCGCAATAATCGAGGATATAAAAACGAGATTCAAAGGCATCGTTAAGAACGCTGCCTACTTCTCATACTCAACATACAGCCTTCTGAACTACGTGCCTGATTAAAA
The DNA here is from genome assembly GCA_021813385.1 of Microcaldota archaeon. GTDB lineage: Archaea > Micrarchaeota > Micrarchaeia > Burarchaeales > JAKAKT01 > JAKAKT01. The sequence goes on along the minus strand of JAKAKT010000081.1, from coordinate 4,410 downwards.
GACTTAAACCCCCTACCCGATTATTCTCGGAACCAGCATCGGCACTCTTCTCCTGTATTCCCGGTATTCTTCGCCGAATTTCTTGAGCAGCGCCTTTTCCTCAAGCCCCGCCCAATAAACCAGGACAAATGTCAGCCAGCAAACAGAAAGGAGAACCGCGAGCTTCGGCAAATAGAGAAATATCCCCCAAGCCAAAACGATGTCGGCGGAATAAATCGGGTGCCTGACTTTCGAGTAAATTCCTGTCTTCACCAGCTTTTCCACTCCGGCAGCACTCTTCGCAGCTCCCCTGTTCTCCCAAAGCGCAGAAAGGAAGAAATAAAGCCAGTTGAGGAACGCGAGGAGAACGAGAAGGATTCCGAAAATCCCAGATTCGAAAATCCGAACTTCCGGCGTTAAAAGTAACAGGGCTCCTGCGCCTGCAAAAACAATCGCCCACATAAGGAATGGAGAAACAAATCGGGAGTCCACAGAATCCCCAGAAATCAACGTATTGCTTCCCTAATCTCTTTCTTCAGCTCAGGGAACTTCGCAAGCCATTCGATTCTCTCTTTCCTCAATTCAGCAATCATCGACGAATGCTCCTCGTCCGAATAATATTTTTTCCAGTCAAACCTATCCATCTCAAGCCCGGGAATCCGCTTTGCAACCTCGTAGCCCCAATGATCATCTTCTCCCCATTCTACATCCCCGCGGGCAATCTCGCGAATAATCGTGCACGAGTCCTGGACCGTTATCTTGTCAGCAACAAGCAAGGCATACTCATAGACATTCACTTCACTTGCCTTTACTTCGCCCTTCCCAACCCTCTCAAGCAGCGTCCAGAGAGCCTTCGGGTCTTTAACTCGCTCCCCCCCATACGCAGCCTCAACTTTCACGAGCCTGACCTTGAATTTGAGTTTCTTGCCCCCCACATTCAGTCCCATTTCCTTTCCCGCTTTTGGGTGCTCAATCCCTTTCGAGAACCGTTCAATGCTTTCCGAGTATTCCTTTTGCCCAAGCGTTCCCCTTCCAATTTCAACTGTCCTGCCTCCAAAGCTCCCGGTGTTCAGCAAATAGCATTGCATGTCCGGGTTTGCCGCGCAGATGTCATGGAAGATATTTCCCTCCTCGCCCTCAGAGCCCACGATGAAAGGGTTGGTTCCCACTTCCCGGACCGATTGTCCTGCCCGGACAGGGTCAGCAGCAGAAGTCAGCACCGATTCCCCGAGCATGAAGAATGCCGCAGCCTGCTCATTCCTCAGCCTAGCGACAGGCGGGACAATGGTGTCTCTTCTGGTTATGAAGAAAACAAGGTCGACAGAATCAAGGTCGATTTTCTCGTCCGCCTGCTTGACTCCGTTCTCATCCAAGAGTTCGCCCCTCACGACGATGCCTCTTCCGTTCAGGCATCTCTTGCTCTGGGTGAACGGGTGGTCATACCTGAAGAAATCAATCTTCCTAGTTTTTGGGTCCACATAAACATTCTCGAGAACAGCACTCTCCCTCATCGCACCCTGGTAAAGGAGCGGTTGGCCCTCGGGCTCGAGCCCCTCGGTCTTTATGTAAGCATTGTCCTCAGTCCCGTATGCTTTCGCATCCTTGTCCAGGACGAAAAAATCATCCTGCCTTATAATCACCCTCTCGCCTTTGGATTCGAGCCAGAAGTGATGCACCGATAAACTCGTCTTGCCTGTCCCGCTCAGCCCGAAGAATATCGCCCCCAAATCCCTGACTTTCCCGCTTCCCTTGTCCATAGCCCGAATAACTTTCCCGCCGGCATGAACTCCCAGCCCCCCCTTCTTTCCGCTGCTTTGCTTGTAACGGGCCTTCTCTTTGTACATGGCCATCCTGAGGTGGCCCTTTTTTATCTCCCCGAAATAGTCGCTTCCGAGAACAAACGTTACTCCTGCCTCAGCATCTACAAGGATTCTCCTCAGGGGCTTTCCCTCCTTCCTTTGCGCCTCAGCCCATTCCGGGAGATACTTTCCAGCAACTTCCTCCCATTCCGGGACATAAATTATTGTCTGGTGGGGCTCTTTTCCCTCTCGCTTCTTGCCGAGCTTGAACAGCAGCTTGTCCCACATGAAAAGGAGCCTGGCATAAGGCTTCGTGACAACTGTCCTGCAATGGGTCGAGTGCTTCGGATGGAGGCCCATCTGCCGCTCAAGCATCAGCAGTTCGACTTTTTCCCTCTTCAGGTAATCCGCAGCAGCCCTTGCGAGCGAGAGTCCCTCATCATTCGGCTCTCCCAAGTAAACTCGTGTCTGGGGTGCGCTCCTCGAGGTGATTTTCGTTATGTATGCGTGGCTCTTTTTCTCAGTCAGTGCATCGGGGGTCCCGCGGGCAGAGCATGTAGTCGAATCCTTCAGAGCAAGTTCGCGAATAAGGTTCACGTCGCCCGAAATCCTTTTCCCGGCCCTGGCGCTATCGAGAACTTCCTGTGCAATCTCAGAGAAAACGTATCCCACAACATCGCCCCCGTCTAAAGCTATTGGAGAGTTTATGCTTGATTTTCGGATGAATAAATAAGTATCGGAAGGAAATCGAAAAGCTTTATAAATAGAGAAGCGAAATCTCTTTTCGGTGAAACTTTGAGGCGAGGGCAAGCAGCAACAGAATACCTGATAATTCTCGCAGTTGTCGTCATCATAGCGCTCATTGTTGTCGGGGTCCTTGGGGGCTTCCAAGGCCTCTCAGGAGGGATAACGCGCCAGCAGAGCGAGGCGTACTGGAGCAGCATAGCTGATGTCGGAGTCCTCCCGAACTACAAAATATCCCCTGCAGTAGCCGAGCTAACAGTAAAAAACAACCGGCCATTCCCGATAAAGGTTTCGAATGTCCTGATTGATGGCTCCGGGGTTATCTCCCCGGCAGGAGTGACAATCCCACCCGGCCTCACAACGAACGTCAATGTCTCCGGCCACTCATGCATCATAGGGGAGCAATACTCCTATAATGTGCAGGTTACCTATGTGGACCCGAGCACTGGCAGAAGCTTCACTTTCAGGGGCCAGAACCCTCTCGTGGGAACTTGTGAATAAGAAGCTATTTTTCGATTAGGGCTATCCTCTCAAATTTCCTGTCCCCAATGGACAGCTTCACTGGGGCATAAACCTTCGCCGGCCCAGTTCCTTCCGTTGTAATCGTCGTCTTCACATCTGCTCCAGTGTTTGAAAACCCAATCCTGAATTGCCCGCCCGAAACCGTTATCCCGACTCCCCCCCCATTCTCGAGATTGGCATAGGCAGAGCTTGTCCCGTTCAACTTCACATACCCGCTGGTTTTTCCCATTATGTCTACTCTGCTCCCATTCGCATCGAGGATATCGAGAGATATGTATGGCCCGTCCCCCGCACTCCCCCAAACCCAATCGCCCGCTAAAGAGCATCCGCCAGCGCAAGCCTTGCCCAGCATCGCTTTTATGAAATATCCCTCACTAGCCCCGTCAATCTCTATGTCGTTCCCGCTTGAGTGCCTGTAAACAATCCCGATAGGTTCAAGCCTCAGCTCCCCACTCCTGTCAAGCTCGGCCTTCGCGTTGATGTTGTTTGCTTTCGAGTAATCATTTGCGATAAAGTCCTCATATGAGCTTATCGCGCCATCAACATCATATGAGGGTGAAATTTTTTCCTCAATTGTCCAATGGAGTCTCGAGTCTCTCGTCATGCTCGTTTTCATCCCCCAAACCGAAAGGTAGTCGTAACCTACATCATCTGCGAAATACGCTTCCCTTCCCGAATCAGCTGAATCCAGCGCAGCATTCCTGGCCTCGAGCGTGTTGATGTACGCCGCTGCAGCATAAAGCAGCATAAGGAAGAACAGGGAGAACACAACGGTGAAGACAAATCCTTTTTTCATCTAATCCCCCAAGCAAGTCCTCAGAGTCGCAATAAGGTAATCGGCCCTGCCCCCGGAAACCCTCACGAGGCTCCTGGAGCTCGAATAAACATCAGCTGAACTGCTGCAAGGGCAGGCGACAATCTCTTTTTCAACAGTCCCTCCCCGCTTTAAAGTGAGACTCCCGCACCGGTTGGTTTTCGACAGGATTGTTTGGAGCTCCCCTCCGCTTATACTGTCCAGCCCGGCAGTCTTATCGAGCGCTGCGAGGAGGTCCCGCTCAAACGGAACTTTAGCCGGCTGCGCCTCCATCTTCTCCAGCATAAGATAGAACGAAAGGGCAAGAGCGATAGAGACAACAGCCGCGAAAAGCGCGTCAATAGTGAAAACGAATCCCCTCGAACTGTTTCTACTTTTCAAAGCGGGACCGAGATTGCCTCGCTCATCCAAATTTTTCATCCCCCCACACCATCCGCAATGCCCCAAGCCTTCAATGAAATCCGAACGAGCCTTCCATCCATCGCCATTATTTTTGAAACTAAAGTTACCGATGCTTCCTTCGGCTCCTTCGGCCCTGCCGAGTAGAGCTCG
>JAKAKT010000054.1 GCA_021813385.1 Microcaldota archaeon | reverse complement strand
GTTTTCCCCAGAGATGGTAAGGAAGATTTCCGCTGCGAAGATTACGATTCCGGACACATACAACGAGGACGGCTACCCGATTGACGGAGGGCTCGTGGACCAGAGAATGGGGGTCATCGACCCGGGGCTCAAGTGCAAGACGTGCGGAGGGAAGATCAGGAACTGCTCAGGCCACTTCACCCATATCGAGCTCGTGAGGCCCGTCGTCCATCCGGAGTTCGCCAAAATCATTTTGCTCCTATTGAAGGCCACTTGCGGGGCCTGCAGCAGGATTCTCGTTCCTAAAAAACAGCTCGACCAGTATGCTGAAGCCCTTGCGGCTGATGAGAAAGTCGTCGAGCAGGTCATTGAGAAGACCAAGAAAGTGGGCAAGTGCCCGCACTGCGAAGCCCAGCAGCGGGACATAAAGCTCGAGAAGCCCACTACATTCTATGAGGGCGAGAGGATGCTCCTCCCGAATGAGATACGGGAACGGCTCGAGAAAATCACTGACAAGGACTTGAAGCTCCTGGGAGTCGACTCGGATTACGCGAGGCCCGAGTGGATGATAATCACCGCCCTCTTGGTCCCGCCAGTAACTGTCCGGCCATCAATCACACTGGAGACAGGAGAGCGCTCAGAAGACGACCTCACCCACAAGCTTGTCGACATAATGAGGATAAACCAGAGGCTGGAAGCCAACATCAATGCAGGAGCGCCACAGCTCATCATAGAGGACTTGTGGGAGCTCCTCCAGTACCACGTTACTACATACTTCAACAACGAGACCCCGAACATTCCGCCTGCCAGGCACCGCTCAGGCAGGCCGCTCAAGACCCTCTCGCAGAGGCTAAAGGGAAAGGAGGGAAGGTTCAGGTACAACCTCTCGGGAAAGAGAGTCAATTTCTCGGCAAGAACGGTCATCTCACCGGACCCGAACATCTCAATTGATGAGGTCGGCGTCCCGATGGAGGTCGCGGAAGAGCTCACCGTTCCAATCTCAGTGACCGACTGGAACCTCGAGGAAAGCAAGAAGCTGATAAACTCGACCGAGTACCCGAGGGCAACCTACGTTATACGGCCCGATGGAAAGAGGAGGAAGGTCGCTGACAACATAAAGCAGGAGCTTCTCGACACTATGACCCCGGGCTGCATCGTTGAGCGGCAGCTCACAGATGGGGACATAGTGCTTTTCAACAGGCAACCGTCCCTTCACAGGATTTCGATTATGTGCCACCACGTAAGAGTGATGCCAGGGCGCTCATTCAGGATAAACCTGCCCGTCTGCCCGCCCTACAACGCTGACTTCGATGGGGACGAGATGAACCTCCACGTGCCCCAGACAGAGGAAGCGCGGGTTGAGGCAGAAGTGCTCATGAGAGTGAGCAAGCAGATAGTCTCCCCCAGGCACGGGCACTCAATTATCAAGCCGCAGGAGGACCATGTTTCCGGCGCTTACTTCCTCACACGGGATGCTTCAACATATTCGAAGGAAGAGGCGTGCCAGATGATGACGCTGCTCGGGAAAATCGAGCTCCCGAAGTCCGATGTCAAGGGAGGCAGGTTCTCAGGAAAACTCATGTTCTCGCAACTGCTCCCGGACGGACTGGACATCACGCTGAAGTCGAAGCTCGGGCAGAAGATTGTGATAAAAGACGGAATGCTTATGGAGGGGACGATTGAGAGCAGGGCATACGAGAACGACATAATCGAGAACATATTCAAGCAGTTCGGCCCTGAAGCTGCCCGCGACTTCATCGACCAATCCACAAGGCTCTGCCTCTACGCGATAAGCAAGCACGGGTTCTCGGTGGACCTGACGAACTACACTGTCCCGAAGGACGCGAGGGAGAAGATAAGGCAGATAGAGCTCGACGCGAAGAAAGAGGTCGACGAGCTCGCGCAGCAATACCGCGGAAGGACACTCCAGCGGCTCCCGGGCAGGTCGCTCAAGGAAACGCTCGAGGAGCGCTCGATGACAGTTCTATCAAAAGCGAGAAATGGCTGTGGTGAAGTTATTGAGAAGCACCTCGGGCTCGAGAACACATCAATACTAATGGCGAAGATTGGCGCAAGAGGAAGCATCCTCAACGCAATCCAGATGGCAGGAATGGTGGGCCAGCAGGCTGTTAGGGGCAAGAGGATCGGCCGTGGATACAAAGGAAGGACGCTCATCCACTACAAGCCGAGGGACCTCGGGGCTGAAGCCCGCGGGTTCGTGCTCTCGCCTTTCAGGAAAGGCCTCACTCCGACAGAGTTCTTCTTCCACTCAATGGGAGGAAGGGAATCCCTCGTGAACACAGCCATCAGGACTGCACGGTCCGGCTACATGCAGAGGAGGCTCATCAACGCGCTCCAGGACCTCGTGGCCCGCGAGGATTCGACAGTTCGGGATTCGAGAGGAATTGTCGTGCAATTTACCTACGGCGGGGATGGCGTGGACCCGATGAAAGGAGTCCACAAGAACGAGGAGGTCCAGGACCCGGAGAGGGAATAGAGGTTGTGCTTATGAGAAAGACAAAAAACCTTGTTGATGCCGGGGAGGCAGTGGGCATCGTTGCTGCCCAGTCGATTGGCGAGCCAGGAACCCAGATGACTATGAGGACGTTCCACTATGCCGGAGTCGCCGAGCAGGTGCCGCTGGGCCTTCCGAGGCTGATTGAGCTAGTTGATGCCCGCAGGACCCCCAAGAAGCCGATGATGGACATTTACTTGACGCATGAATTCGAGAACAGCGAGAAGAAAGCCATCGAGCTTGGCGAGGACCTGGAGGAGGTCGACCTCAAGAAAATCTCAGTAATTGCAGAGGATTTCACCAACAAGAGCCTTACCGTAACCCTTGACGAAAGTCTTATTAAAGAGAAGGGGCTAACAGTAGGGGAAGTGGTCAAGAAGATAAAAGCCGGGACAACCGGCACAGTTGAAACGGACCACAACAAGATAACAATCAAGTTCAAGCTCGCCTTGCGCTCGATAAGGAGGATGACGAACCGCCTCCGCGACCTCCACATAAAAGGGGTCAAGGACATAAAAAGAGCAGTCGTCATCCCGGGAAAAAACGGCAGGTTCATAAGGACAGGGGGCACGAACCTCGCCGACGTGCTAACGCGCAAGGGGGTCGACACGACCCGCACCTACACGAACGACGTGAAGGAGATAGAGAAAGTATTCGGAATTGAGGCGGCAAGGAACGCTATCGTTCGCGAGATTCAGGAGGTCATGGACTCGCAGAACCTCAAAGTGGACATCCGCCACATCATGCTCCTCGCAGATGCGATGACGATGGACGGCTCGATAAAGTCTGTGGGAAGGCACGGGCTTTCAGGCCAGAAGGCAGGAATCCTCGCAAGGGCGGCTTTCGAGGAGACGATAAAGCACTTGATTGCTGCGGCAATAAAGGCCGATGAGGACAAGCTCGTCGGAGTGACTGAGAACATAATCATCGGGCAGATGATTCCGGTCGGCACCGGGACAGTCAAGCTCGTAATGAAGAAGCACTAAACAATCCAATGGGTGTTGCGATGGACATAAACAAGGCAATCAGGATGGCCGTGGACACGGGCGACGTTCAGTTCGGCTCGAGAAAATCGTCCAAGGCAGCCTCGGCAGGCAAGCCGAAAATGATTATACTTTCCAAGAATTGCCCAGTGAAGGCAAAGCAGGAGATAGAGAGGAACGCGAAGCTCTCGGGAATCCCGGTGCTCGTCTATGGCGGGACGTCGATTGAGCTCGGCTCGCTGTGCGGGAAACCTTTCCCAGTAAGCTCGCTTTCGATAATCGAGCCCGGCAACTCCACGATACTGGGGGCTGCGAAGGGGCAATGAATGTGATTGATTGAAGCTCACTAACGACGAAATTAAAAGCATCTCGGTGTTCGAGCAGTTGACTGGTGCTATAGCAACTGACTGCGTGTTCTCGGACTCCGGGGTGGTCTTCGTCGTGAAGGAGGGCGAGCTCGGGCGCGCCATCGGGAAGAACGGCAGCTCGATTAACCGCGTCAGGACTGCATTCGGAAGGCAGGTCAGCGTGGTGGAGAAGGCAAGCGAGCTTTCCGCGTTCGTTTCGAACATCTTCTCGTCCATCGACGTGAAGGTTGATGTGCGGGAGGGCGAGAAGCCCATCGCAATAGTGAAGGTTGATGCTAAAGACCGCGGCAATGCCATCGGGCGGAATGGCGAGCGGATAAAAATGGCCCGGATGCTTGTTGAAAGGCATTTCGGGGCGGACATAAAGCTTTTGACAGAGGGATGAAAATGGGAAGAGGGGAATTCAGCGGAAGGGACCTCTTGAGAAAGAGGAAGAAGCAGCGGTGGCTCAAGAAGCCATGGAAGAGGAAAAAGCTCAAGCTCAAGGACAAATACGACCCGCTCGAGGGCTCGCCTCAGGCGACCGGAGTGGTCTTGGAGAAAAAAGCCCTTGAGCAGAAGCAGCCGCACTCAGGCCTAATAAAGTGCGTGAAGGTCCAGCTCATAAAGAACGGCAAAATCATAACTGCCTTCGCCCCGCGCGATGGAGCGATAAACCAGATTGACGAGCACGACGAAGTGACGGTGGAAGGGCTCGGAGGCTCGCAGCGCGGGCAGATGGGCTCGATTCCAGGAGTCAGGCACAAGGTCGTGGCTGTCAACGGAGTCGACCTCCAGATGGTCAGGAAGGGCAAGAAGGAGAAGCCGAAGAGGTAGATGACATGGCTGTTAAACTTTTTGACAAATATGACTTTTCCGAGGTATCCTGCAAGGACCCGAGCCTCGCGGGATACGTGAGCCTGGCCCCGGTCAGGATTCCCCACTCTTTTGGCAGGCACGCGGCGAAGCAGTTCGGGAAGAAGAACCTGAACATCGTCGAGAGGCTCATAAACAAGCTGATGAGGGGAGGGACCGGAGAGAAGGCAGGAGGCAAGGTCATCCGCACTCACGGCAAGATGCAGGGCAAGAAATTCAAGGCGATTAAGATTGTCGAGGGCGCATTCGATGAGATTGCGGAAAAGACAAAGCGCAACCCGATTCAAGTATTCGTCGAATCCCTTGAGAACACCGCTCCCCGCGAGGATACGACCCGTGTTCAGTACGGAGGTGTCTCCTACCAGGTCGCAGTCGATGTCAGCGCTGAGAGGAGGCTCGACATGGCCTTAAGGAACATAGCCATGGCGGCAATCATCGGCGCATTCAACAAGAAGAAATCTCTTTCAAGTGCTCTTGCCGAGGAGATCTCTCTCGCAGCAACCAACAACGTCGCAAGCTACGCAATAAAAAAGAGGGACCAAACCGAGAGGATGGCAAGGAGTGCAAGATGAGCGCGAGCTTTTCTTCAGCAGTCAGGGAACGGTTAATCCACTCGATAACGGACTCGGGAAGGCGGCGCACTGCGCAGCCGATAGCGCCCGAGTCCCTGGCTCCAGGCCCGGCTCCCGTCTCGAGTGTTTTCTCGAGGAAAGCCCCGAAGACAAGCACGGCTCAGGAAGCCCCGGATTCGAGGGCAAGCGCGAGTCAGGGAACCCCTGACGAAGACGATCCTCACAGGGCAAGGCCTTCTGAAAGGTGAGTCTCTCGTAATAATGCTAGAAAGGTGATACTGTGGTCAGGAAGGAATTTGTTGTTCAGGAAATCCAGAAGCTCATGTACACGCAGAAGTTCGTCCGGAACATGGCAATCGTGGCCCACGTGGACCACGGCAAGACAACATTGACCGATTCTCTCGTCGCTCGAGCAGGGTTGATGAGCAAGGAGCTCGCAGGCCAGCAGAGGGTCATGGACTTCGACGAGATTGAGCAAACGAGAGGAATCACCATTAAAGCTGCCTACATCTCGCTCGGCTTCCAATACCACGGGCAGGACTACCTGATTAACCTGATTGACACTCCCGGGCACGTCGATTTCGGAGGCCATGTGACCAGGGCGATGAGGGCGGTCGACGGAGTCGTTCTCGTTGTCGATGCGGTCGAGGGCGTGATGCCGCAAACTGAGACAGTCCTCAGGCAGTCGCTCAAGGAGAAAGCCCGCCCATGCGTCTTCATAAACAAGATTGACAGGCTCATAAACGAGCTCAAGCTCAGCCCCGAGCAGATGCAGGCGAAGCTCATCAAGATTATCGCAGGAATCAACAAATTGATTCAGCAGTACGCGCCACCCGACTACAAAGAAATCTGGCTCATCTCCCCGGAGAAGGGAAACGTCGCTTTCGGAAGCGCTTTCAACAAGTGGGCAATCAACATGCCCCACATGAAGAAGACAGGGGTGACTTTCAAGGACCTCTACGACTGCTGCGCGAAGAACGAGCACAAGCTCCTTGTCGACAAGGCCCCGATTGACGAAATCATCCTCGAGATGGCCGTGACTCACCTTCCTGACCCGAGCGTCGCCCAGAGATACAGGATTCCGGTAATCTGGAAAGGAGACCAGAACACCGACGAGGGCAAGTCGATGATTAATGCCGACAGGAACGGGAAGGCCTGCGTAGTCGTCTTCGGAATCGCGGTCGACCCCCACGCAGGTGAAGTCGCTGTCGGGAGAGTATTCTCAGGGACAGTCAAGAAGGGCACTGAGATGTGGATTGCCTCGCGCCAGAAATTCGAGGGAGTGCAACAGGTCAGCATCTACATGGGCCCTGACAGAATTATGGTTGATGAAGTGCCGGCAGGCAACATCGTCGCAATGGTAGGGCTCCACGACCTCTATGTGGGCGAGACGGTGAGCGAAGTAAAGATGGAGCCATTCGAGCAGATAAAGCACTACTCAGAGCCGGTCGTCACCAAGTCAGTCGAGGCGAAGAACACGAAAGACCTCGTGAAGCTCATTGAAGTCCTAAGGGAGGTCGCGAAGGAGGACCCCACGATAAAGATTGAGCTCAACCCGGAAACAGGCGAGCACCTGATTTCCGGAATGGGCGAGCTGCACCTCGAGATTGTCGAGGCGAAGATTAAAAGGGACAAGAAAATTGAGATAGAGACCTCAAAGCCGATTGTCGTTTATCGGGAAACCATCACGACCGGCTTCGGGCCAGTCGAGGGAAAGTCCCCGAACAAGCACACGAAGATAAAGGTCGAGGTCTATCCTCTCGAGCCAGGCGTATTGAACTCGATGCGCGAGGGAGAGATTGAGGATGGCAAGCCCAAGGGCAAGGCGCACGTTGAGATTTTCGTGAAGGGCGGGATGGAGCGCGAGGAAGCGAAAAGCGTGAAATACATCTCGAACTACTGCGTTCTCATTGACTCAACCAAGGGAGTCCAGTACATGAACGAGATTATGGAACTGCTTGTCCAGGGATTCGAGGAGGCGGTGAAGTCAGGACCCCTCGCGAAAGAGAGGATTGTCGGCCTCAAGGTGATAATAACCGATGCTACGATTCACGAGGACCCGGTGCACAGGGGGCCTGCGCAGATAATCCCCGCGATGAGAAGGCCGATTTATGCAGGGATGCTCCTCGCCGGCGTGACTCTTCTCGAGCCCAAGCAGAAGCTCTTCGTGCAAGTCCCGCAGCAATACATGAGCGAAGTAATCAGCCAGATTCAGGGCAGGAGAGGGATTGTCGAGACCATCGAGCAGGAGGAAGAGGCGGTCTCGATAAACTCGAAAGTTCCTGTTGCCGAGATGTTCGGGTTTGCGAATGACATCCGGAGCGCCTCGCAGGGAAGGGCAATCTGGTACCAGGAATACGCGGGGTACGAGCCTCTCCCGAAGGAGCTCCAGAACAAGATTGTCAAGGACATCAGGACGAGGAAGGGGGAGAACCCGGACCCGCCAGACCCGAGAATCTTCATGGAGTAGGGGCTCGGTTTCGATTTCTTTTTTGCTTATTTTCTTTGTCTGATTTTCGAATAGTTAACGTAATAATCATCATGTGGTACGACAAGAATATTATCGCTGACGGAAAATACGTATTTTGCCTTATCATTCCCATGCTGTCTTAGAAATTCAAGATCTTGGCTTACGACCGTGACAATATCCCCAGGTTGCCACAAGTCAAGAATTCTTGAGCGTTTATATTTCATCTCCCCCCTGAATTTCGCGTTGGAGGTCTCCAATGCACTATCAGTAACTTCTTCAAAAAGACTTTGGGAAAAACAAAAGAATTGTTCGTCGCCATTTTTTCTAACAGCCGTAAGATATAAAACTTCTTGGTTCCCGAATAATGCTACGACTTCTTGCGCTGTCATATGTCCATAATAGCCTGCTATCTCTTCCAACCATCTCTTCATTTCAATTTGATTTGCTTTTTCAGCTTCCTCTGCCATTCTCCGTTTTTCTTTTTCAATTACCACAGCTTTTTTCTGTTTAGCTGCGCCTGCCTCCCGCGTACGCATGTCTTCCATCTGCTTATATGTCAGCTTGGTTGTGTCCTCGCTCGTGAATAATCTAACATACCAAGGCCCGTACTCCCTCAATTCAGGTGGCTTAACCATAACAAACAAGGTGTCATTTTGCTCAATCGCATTCCTGGCCCCAGCATTTCGCGTCTTTGCATAACCAAAAGGATTTTCTCTATCGCCGATAGACCGACCATACCCGTTCATTGCAGTGGATATTACCAAAACTGAGTCATCCTCCCGCCATATGTCTGAAATTTTCTTCTTGCCAGAGTTTATTATTACCCCTGGATTGCCAGTTCTCCAATAGCTGGCCCATTCCTCCAACTTCCCCCCATACTCCGATGGTAAGACGACCTCGAACCGGGTGTTCCTCCCAGCCATCACAGCTGCTATTTTTTTATCCTTCACTGGTTCGCCATGGGGTTTTATCTCAAGGTAATAAACTTCCGCATCTCCGCGTTGTCTTACCATCTCCCGTGCTTCAACTTTTTGTACGAACGGTTTATTGCTGGAAAGAAGTTTTTCAGGGGTCACGACTAGGTTGACGGCTACATAACCGAGGGGGTAGACGACTAGGGCGACAGCGCACGCGATAGCAAAGCCCCCGATTGCACCAATCGAAGGGCCGAAATACCTAAAAAAATACTGCTTGAAAGTCGGAGTACTGTAAGAATCAGACAAAAACGGCAAGTTCGCCTTCCTGAAATAAGTTTCTCCGTCGAATCCCCACTGTTCGCTCCTCTGCATCGGAATCCTATGGTGTTCCCTAGTGTGCACAAAACCATCAAAATCAGGCTGAAATTCAGGCATTCTCGAACTTCTTCTAGCACCATTTATCGGCGTCCGATGCTGCTCGAGCCAAAAAACAAGGACCACATCCTCTTTAGGTGTTCTTGGGTGACGCGCTTTCCCCCTAAGATTCTCTCTCGTGGTTCGGGTCCCTTCGAGCAAGAAATCCCCCCAAGAGCGTTCTCCCAGCCGCTTTTCTCTACTCGATAATTATGGCCTTTAACATTTAAACAGGTTCCGGCGGGGGCTAGTCCTTCATAACTTCGAGTTCCTCCAATCCTCGGGAAGCTATCGATTTCGTCATGTTGAGGGCAAGTGTTGCATTGGTCCTCACCCAAGGGTCCTTGTCGGTCCCGAGCACAATAAGCATGTCATCCACCCACTTAGCGAGCATCGGGAACCCCTTCCTGTCGGCGAACTCCGGAAAATCAACCCGCATTGCACCAAGCGCAAGGCTTGCTTTTACCCTGTCCAAGGAATCGGTGGAGCAAGCCATCCTCTCGATTTGCTTCATAGAATCGTTCTTCCCGAATCTCCCATTAACCATGATATAACTTCCCTCAAATTCGAGCATGGCGAGAGTTAAGTGCCTCCATCCCGCAATAGTCCCTATCTCGTTGGCGACTTTTGCTCTCTCAAGCGCCCTGGCGAGCGTTCCCCGCGGGCTTTCCTCCGTTCTGATGTCAGGCTTACCAACTCTCCTCTCCGGCTTATCCTTGTGAATGGTTGCCATGTTCCACTCTATTTGCGATACGGAGCGTTAATTAGTGCCTGAACGGTTTTTCCCAAATAAACTGAAAAATCCTAATAAAAAGCGGAAGTTGGAAAAGAAGAAAAATCGTGTTAACTATCCTTCCTGCTCCCTCAGTTATCGAATAAGATACCAAAAGCGGTCCAATCCCAAAGTTCCTTACCACTCGTACTTGACTGTTACTTCTCCTTTTGTCTGCTTTTCTGCTCTCTCACTAGGGCTTATGATTTGGGGCATCATCCCAACATGGTTCCTGCCACATGAAGGGCACGTATGGCAATTCACTTTCCCGTTCTCGATAAGCCGGCTGAACTCTGGGTTCCTCTCAAGGTTGATTCTGATGTACATTTTCGCTTCGAACTCGTGACCGCAGGTGCATTTCAATGAGCGATTTACCCAGCTTGTCATCGGGAATACTATATGGATTTGGTAATATTTAAACGGGTATGCTTTTTTATTAACTGCAATTAACAAAACACGAATGTTTAATATTCCTTAGGATGCCAACCCATTCTAACTAAGTATTTTTCGATTTTATCCCATTCCGAGCTTTTTTCGCTAATCAGGAATCTCCGAGTTTTCTCCTTTTCAATGCTGAGAATTGCATAATGAAATCCAATAAAATTTTTCCTCTTTAAATCGGCTCGCTTAACCTCTCCGGGATAAAATCTCCATTCAAACGGGGGGTTGCTGGCGATTATTTTCCTTACTATGACCCCGCTTTTTGTAAAAAATATCTTAACATAACTCTCTTCTAAATAAGGCAAAACGAGAAAATGACCGACGACTCTTCCTTCAACTTGGAACACAACCCCCTCAGCTTCGAGGTTTTTCTCCAGTTCCCCCATCTCTTTGTCATAATTCTTAAAACCAAACACACTTGCGAGCAGAACGGCTAAAATCATCAAAAAAAAGGATAAACCGAGAAAAATCTTCCCAGATGAACCGTTCGTTCCCATATACACCAAAATTCCGGTTAATCCAGCAAGAAAAAGGAACGAGAGAATGATGATTTTTGAGTTCATTATAATCAAGTCTTGTTTAGATAGTTATATGCTCCGGCAATTATTACGCCAGCCAAAAACCCATCCATCAGGCCCCAGAGCAGGCCGATGAACGCCCCCTGAAGACTCGGCCCGAACCCGATATAAAGCGACCCCATAACCCGGACGAACTCCCCGCCCCAGGGCCCGCTCCCGGTCTGAATGAGCATCGCCCCGAAAGCAGTCGAAACCATCATCAGTGCCCAAGCAACCGCGCAGGCAATCCCGAACTTAACTGGGTCGAGCCTTGTTTTTTCCATAAACTAATTTCAACTTCCTGGTTTTAAATATTTCTGCTGAAAAAGATTGCGGGAACAGCGGGGCGATTGAATGATTGATCCGGAACTTGATGCGATTAGGAAGAGGAAAATGGATGAAATGCTCAAGCAATGGGAGGCGAAAGGCAAGAAGCGGGTTACAGTGTACTCGACCGGGACCTGCCCTTATTGCCATATGGCGAAGGAATACCTGAGGAGCAAGAATGTTCCTTTCGAAGACGTCGATGTAGGCTCGGACAGGGCGAGGGCCCAGGAGATGATTGACAAGTCGGGCCAGATGGGAGTGCCGGTTCTTGACATTGGGGGAAAAATAATAATCGGTTTTAACCGGGCGGAGATAGACGCGACGCTGTCAAGCTGAGCCAGCCCTTCGTTTTCGCTAGGGAAATAAGACTCTCTTCTTGAGCGACTCCTCATCCCTGCACAAGAGAACAATTCTGCTCGCCGTGTGCTCTTCCGAGGGCAGATACCCGGTGAGCGAAGCGAGCTCTTTAGCAAACACCCTTATCTCGGAAACGCTCGGCATCGATTCAAGGGAGAGGCCCCTCCCAGGTTCTCTCGACCCGCCGACGAACATGAAGCTCTTCACCTCAACATAGTTCGGCATCGCAACTTCAACCTGCTTCGCATACTCCTCGGGCTTGCAAAAGTTCAATCCTTTCGCAAGTGTCATTCGCAGTACTGTCCTCGTTTTCGCCCCCCTCATGAGTTCAAGCGACTCCTGGTATCTTTTCCAGCCTTCCTTAATCCAGGGCCGGCATATCTTCCCATAAAGCCCCCCATTCGGGGACACCATCGATATGTAAA
>JAKAKT010000084.1 GCA_021813385.1 Microcaldota archaeon | reverse complement strand
TACGACGCCCATTGCGCGCTTGCGAAGAAGAGCGAGCGGGCAGTCCAAACGAGTTTGTCGTCGTTTTCAGGTTGAGTTACGTGGACGCTCCGCCCTTCAGGGCGGAGAGAGTTCACAAACAACATGTACGTTCTGAAAGTCCAACTTAGTCAATGCATCCGCAATAAGTTTCTCGAATTCGTGACCGCCAATATTGCCCAATTTTACGAAATTTGTCCCAGAGTTTTTTGAATTTCCATTTAAGTTTTCGTTTAAAGTAGTCTGGCCCGCGGTTTCTCTTGTTTTTCTTGCCATACTACCATCCAATTTCATAAGCAGTTTATTATGTTTTATGAAAGGACCAAGCGATATCACTCCACCTCAATGTCAACCGAAATCTGGTCCACGTGGGGCGCAAAAGGCCTGACTGTCCGGTAAGCGAGCAGTTTCGCTTTCCTCCCGAGCCCCCGAATCTTCCCGGCCATCTCCCCCGCTTTCTCCTCCTCCTCGCCCGCCCTCGTGAATGTGTAAACATGAACGACCGCCCCCTTCTTCGCAGCAACCAGGGCGACATCAAGGAATTCCTCGGCCCCCCTCGGAAGAGGCATCAGGACCCTGTCCGCCCAGTTCTCGAAAAGCAAAGGGACAACCTCCCGGACATCCCCGAACACGGGGGTTATGTTTTTTTCGAGCTTGTTCCTTCCTATGTTCTTCACCATATACTCGAATGCAACCGGATTCAATTCGATTGCAGCAACAACCGCCCCGGGTTTCTTTTTCGCAATCACAATCGGAAACGGGCCCACCCCGGCAAACAGCACGAGCACCCGCTCCCCGCCCCGAACAAGTCCCGCAACCCTTTCCCTCTCAAAAGAAAGCCTGGGCGAGAAATAGACTTTCGCAGGGTCGAGAAGGAACGTGCAGCCGCTCTCCTTGTAAGTCGTTTCCGTTTTCTTTTTCCCCGCAATCACTTCGAGCTTTCGAACCCTGAATTCCCCTTCCATCGGCCCCCGTTTCGCAGCAACAGTCCGAACATTTTTATGGACCTTCATCACCGCCCTCCCGATTTCTTTTCCCTTCCCCTCCAACCCCTCTGGAACCTCGACAATCGCAAGTTCCCCAAGCAAATCAAACGAGGTAACGACCCTTTCTATTTCACCAGGTTTTAAAATTCCCGCCAGGGCTTCAACGAGCGAGTTCGGCTTTTTGTTTATTTTTTTCAGTTTCCTCTCAATGAGCTCGAATCCATTTACCTTCCCTTTAACCGGAAAGAAAACAAACTCTCCCGAGGACTCGGGCTTGTAATCCCGCTCGAGCAGTCCGAGGCCGAGCAATCCGTTCTTAACTCCCTGCGCCCTCTTCTTTTCAACCTTGATGCACTTTGCCACTGAATCACTCAATAAATATCGCTGGCTTCATTGGCATTGCGCCCTTCGCCTTCCTTGAATGGGCTTCAGGCGCATCCTTCTCGAAAGAAACCACGACGGAACATTCAAACTCGCCCCCCAGATATCCTGTTGCTCCCTTCAACGCCCCCATCTCATCGCTCCCGCTCAAGACTTCGCCGCCGATTTCGCTTATGTTCTTTATGAACGACTGGAGTACTTTCGAGACCTCGCCTCCCCTCGCTTTCATCTCCGGGTCAGCCATCGCCGCCTTAATGGCCAAATCGAACCGCTTAGACTCAAAAGCAATCTTCCTCAATTTTCTCTTCCAGTCCTCCGAGACATACAAGTGAAGCTTCTTGGGGACCATCCCCGTTATTTTCAGCACCTGCTCGATGTCATCCCGGGTCTGCATCACCAGCCCCTCTGCCCGCTCAGCCCCGTCGTCAATTCTCCTCTCGTCTGCTTTCGGAAACTCAGCCAGCGAAACAAATCCCCTCTTCCCCATTTTTTCCCAAACCTCCTCAGCAAAATGGGGCGTGAATGGCGCAATCAAAAGAACCCATTTCTCGAAATACTCGAGCGGGACCGCAGCCCCGCCCCTCTTCTCGTGCCACTTCATATCATTGTAAGCGTTGTAAAGAATTTCCTGTGCAATCCCCCTTAGCTCGAGCCCCTCATATTGCCCGGGAGCGTTCTTGACCCTCCTGTTCAATCTGGAAAGAAGCCATTTGTCTATTTGCGAGAGCTCCCCCTCTCTCTTCGCCCCAGCCAGCTTCTCTTCCATGAACCGAAGCCTCGAAGCCACTCCTTCAGCCATCGCCTGCTGGAAGTCGCTGTCCTGCGAAAGCTCGGCCCCGCTAACGACGCAGAACCGCACGACATCGGCCCCGTATTTCTTAATCGCGTTCCGCAGGGGCATGATGTTCCCCATGCTCTTGCTCATCTTGCTCCCTTCCATCAGCACAAATCCGTTTGTAACGATTTGGCGGGGCCACTTGTCCTTTGAAAATATCGCGACATGGTTGAATATCAGGAAAGTAAGATGGTTGTGCACGAGGTCGCCTGCCGAATGGCGGGAATCGAGAGGATACCAGTAAAGGAATTCTTTCCGAAGCTCCATAAGCCTCGGGTTTCCGTCTCCTTTCCCAAGGAAGATGAAATCAAAGTCCTGTTCGCCAAGCGCCTCTTCCCGCTTGAGCTTGTGCACTATCGTGTAGAACGCCATGTAAATCGTCGAGTCCGAGAGAGATTCAATCATCTGCGTTTGGTCGAATGGGAAACGAGTTCCGAGCCCGCTCGCCCTCGTGCACGCCTTCTCCTTGAGCCAGTCTATCACATAGAGGTATTCAGCCCGGGTTTTTTCCGGTATAAGGGTCATCCCGGCAAGGCACTCCTTGACTACTTGCTTCCAAGCGAGGTTTCCATAATCAATGAACCACTGGTTCCCGACAGTCTTGACCACGCAGAGCGAGCCGCACCTGCAGTAAACAGGGCCGTTGATAATCTCATACATCGTGAGGGCTTTCTTCTCGCCCACCAAATCCTTGCCGACTTTGTCTTTTGCCGTGAGCCCGAGTTCGCCCTTGTATTTCCCGAGAATCATCACTCCGTTGTGCGCCTCCTTTCTGTAGATTTCCTTGGTCGCCTCCTCCAGCTTCGGGTCGTTCTGGTTCTTGATTCCCATCCTCTCGCAAATTTCCTTCGCGGGGAATTCCCCGAACCCCTCAATCTTAAGCACCTGGATGAGCGGAATCGTTGAGCCCAAGTCCTTGAGAGCCATATAATCATAAGGCGCATGGGCAGGGACGCTCATCACGACCCCGGAGCCATTCCTCGGGTCTACAAAGCTCGCGGGGAGGAGCGGGACAGGGGCATTAGTCATCGGGTTCATGCATTCCCCGGTAAGCTCCTTCCCAAAAACCTGTCCGGAGATTTCAACTGAATGGCCCTGGATTTCGAACTTCCCAGCAGCCTCTCTCGAAACATAATAAAGCTCGCCGTCAATCCTGGCCTTGACATAGGTGACCTCTGGGTTCACCCAAACATTCGTCACCCCATAAATCGTCTCGGACCTGAAAGTGGCGGTCAGCAGATAGCCTTCCTTATACTTGAACTTTATCACGATGTACTCGCCAAGTTCCGGGTCGACATCCCCCTGCGTATCGTGCGAGCCTACGGCATTGTTGCATTTCGGGCACCAGGGGACGGGGTGCGAACCCTTCGTTATGTACCCCTTCTCCATCAGCTTCTTGAATTGCCACTCGATAAACGAGTTGAACGCCTTGTCATAAGTATAATATTTCCTGCGCCAGTCAATCGAGAACCCTATCTCTTTCATCCCCGCCTCAATTTCTTTCGAGAAATGGGCGACCAAGGGGACAGGCTCCGTCAGCTTTGCCGAGACATCGCGGGGTATGCCGTAAATCTCCTCGAAAACTTTCAATATCTCCTCATCCTTGTCCGCAAGCCTCTTCGCCATCCCGAGAATCGGAGTTCCAGTTACGTGGAAAGCCATCGGGAACAGCACGTTATAGCCCTGCATCCGCTTGAATCTGGCGTATATGTCAGTTGTCGAGTAGGTCCTCGCGTGGCCTATGTGCTGCGGGCTGTTCGGGTAAGGGAATGCCGCAGTGAGGAAGAACTTCTTTTGGCTAGACGGGTTGGGCTGGAACACCTTCTCCTGCTCCCACCTGGTTTGCCACTTCCTCTCGATTTCGCCAAATTCCATACGTCTATCTTCTCCAATAAAACATATATAAATGTAAATTCAATACCTAAATCATGGCTATACTGCCATTGCTTGCTTCATCTGCCGGTAATCTTACAAAGTCAAACTTCACCGATGTCGTAATAAACGAACACTTCAATCCAGAAGGCTGGGGCCCTGTAACAGTTTATGC
Source organism: Microcaldota archaeon (assembly GCA_021813385.1). Classification (GTDB taxonomy): domain Archaea; phylum Micrarchaeota; class Micrarchaeia; order Burarchaeales; family JAKAKT01; genus JAKAKT01. The sequence continues at coordinate 7,758 of JAKAKT010000084.1, read as the reverse complement.
TCTCTTAATCTCCATGTTCGTTGTCGCCCTGGCTTACATGATTGCCGAGATTCTCAAGTCCCCGCAATTGAATGCCTGGGCTAAGAACGAGCTGTCCGAGTTCATTGTCACCGCGCTGATTCTGGGAGGCCTGGCCCTTGGCCTTACGCTGATGAATACGTTAGTGTTCGACATGACCGGCGGGCTGGACCATTTCGGGGTTGCGAATGATTACCTGGACCAGATGATAAAAGCCCCATCCTTAACCAACGCAGGTGTAGGATTAGCCGAATGGTGGCAGACCAATATTATGAATAGCCCCGTTGAGTTCCAGAAGCGTGTTGGGGACCTCAACCAATCCTACATCACCCTGTGGGTTTTCGAAATCCTCTCGGGCGTCCTCGGTTCCCTTATTACTGGTTTCATACTCTCCGCTGGGCCGAGCCTTGCATACCTCCGAATCGGGATGTCCCCGCTTGCCGGCCTAAGCCAGCTGACCCCCACAATACTGTCCCTCATGGACATGGTTGCAGTTCTCATACTCGCATTCGTAGCGCAAAAAGCGCTCCTCGTTTTCTTCAAGGAAACAATGTTCCGGCTCTTTCTCCCGCTTGGGATAGCCCTCCGCGCCTTCCCCCTCTCAAGGAAGCTCGGCTCTACGCTCATCGCCCTCGCAGTCACATGTTACGTTGTCTACCCGCTAACTCTCGTCATGAATCTCGGAATTTACGATTCGACCCCAAAGTTCGCTCTAAGTCCGGAAATAATTGGCCTCGACAGCGCTATCTCTCGGCTTGGGGCCAGCAAGGAAGGCGAGGCTTGTAACACCCCGGGCCCCAGTTCAATTGAATGCAACGGGGCCCCTTGTGAAGACGACGGTACGGGCGTTCTGCGCTGCAAGAGCTTGGAAGGAAAGGCTTGCTTAAACAGGGACGATTGCGAAGGTGCCCCTTGCAATTGCGGAGGAGCAGCTTGCGACTGCACAATTAATCCTTGCACCTGCCAGAGATGCCCTGTTCTCGGAACGGCCTGCACAGATGATTCGGAGTGCTGCGGAACCTGCTATACTGACCCCAACCCCCCGGGCGGTTCGACTTGCCAAATATTCTCGCTCAAGCCATTGTTTGCCAATCTCAGCGAATTCAAGAAGGACACGTATCCGGCGTGCGCGACCCCGGATCCGGAGTTCTGTGCAACAGATTCGGATTGTCCCTGTGCGCTAGCTGCTGGCGCGAGGCCCCCATGCGTCACGGATTATCCAGATGGGCAGGGCCGATGCGCCTCCCCGCCTCTTTCCCAAGATGAGGTTGCCGGAATACTGAATACTGCCCCATCGACTCCGCTCAGGTGCACTCCCTGGTACTCAGTGAAATGCCTGTGGACCGATCTTTTCAACAAGGCACAGGCAACGAACTCCAAGATAACGTGGTTCACCCCAACACTCATCTCATATTTCTTCATGCCGCTTTTAATCCCTGAATTATCATTCAACCTTCTCTCAGCTTGGCTCCCAGGGCTCATGTGGGCGCCAGTTGTCGCAGCAGCGCTTGGGATTATTGACATTGTAATTTGCGTGACATTCTTCAGGGCCTTTTCAGAGTCGATTGGAGGAGACCCTACGATATGGGGGCTTTCGAGGGCAATCTGAGGTATCCCAATGATTGGCTTCAAATCCGGGTTGGGCGGGCCGAAGCGGGTTTTGCTAGCATTGGCGCTGCTTTTCACATTCACCGCACTCGTGCATGCCCAGAGCCCCCCAATCAGCTGCTTCACGGGCGATATGTATGGAAGGGACGTGATGATTGCCCTTGCAGCACTCATAATGCTCATGATAATAGCGCTCGCTTACATGGCTTCGAAGATTGCGAGCAGGCCGGAATGGGAAGCTTGGGCGAAAACAGAAGCTTACCAGGTCATGGTCTCGTGCATCCTGGCAGCGAGCATGATTCTCATAGCCGACATCGCTTGCTGGGTTTCCTGGGACTTTTCCGCAGCCGGGCCCGCCACCGGAAATAATGCTTTTCAGATTACCGAAGCATTTCTTCAAAAGCACTACGAGAGCACCGTGAACACAATCTACACCCTTTACCAATACAGGCTCCTGATGGAATACATGTCATCATACTACATCATGATGGCAACCAACCCGCAGTTCCTCGTCCAGAGATTCCCCGGCCTTGCTGCGGTCTCCCAGAACATCAACACGCTAATAACGATATTCTCGATACTCGCAGGCAACATAATGGTCCAGAAGCTGATTTTCCAGATAATACAGCAGCTGGCGTTCAGCGTTGTCCTGCCGCTCGGGCTTGTGCTCAGGATTTTCCCATTCACGCGGGATGCCGGCTCCTTCCTGATAGCAGTCGCATTCGGGTTCTACATAGTCTTCCCCCTGCTCTACGTGATGGAGAAAGAGGTAGTCGAAAATCTTCCTGATGAGGAGCGTCCGAGCCTCAACATACCTTTAGTCGGAGGAGTGCCGATTTTCCCGCTCCCAGGCGCTTGGTCGTTCTTCCTGGCCAGCTTTTTCCTCAGCCCCGTGATGATGTTCTTCGAATCGATAAAGAATCTCGACTTCGTGCTTGTTGCGACATTCTTCCCAGCCCTGAACATAACAATAACATCTGTCTTCATAAAGAGCCTCACGAAAGCCATAATCCACCAGACGGGATGACATGGAAAACAAAGCGAAACTCACAATCGCGCTGTTCCTCTGCTTACTGGCAATCTCGTCAGGATGCGTAAATAGGTATCAGGATTGCGACCAAAACCACATGGGCCCCGGTGATCCACAATACAGCTGCTGCTTAAGGCCCGGGGAAGTCAGCCCTGACCCGAGCCATCCCGCGCGCACATGCTGCCCAGGCACGACTCCAATGAAACTCGGTTCCGAGACAGCAGACCACTGCCACCTCGCTCTCGAGGGCTATTGGTCTTCCTGGCAATCGATTGCAGTGCTTGCTGTCCTAATCTCCGCCTTCCTTGTCTCGCTCGCGTATATGCTTGGCCACATCATCAGCAGCCAGATGCTCATAATGTGGGCGAAGAACGAGCTTTTCCAGGTGCTTGCCTCGGCCTTCTTGCTCGGCGCACTCATCGGGCTCGTTTTCATGATGCAGCAGGCTTTAGCTTCGGAGATTTCAAGTGCCTCCGGGGGGGGCATTACGTGCATAGGCAACAACTGCCACATAATGGTAGCGAACCAATACCTAGAAGTGATGTATAACGATGCATCAACAATGGCGAGAGGGATTGTGCGGGTCAACTCGGCGATTCTTTTCTTCAGGAACCTGTATGTTTCAGCGGAACTCCTAGTCTCACCGTATTACGGGGCCATAATGTATCCGCTTGCAGGCCTGGGGATACCGAGCGAGAGCTTGAAAAACACACTTGACGTGCTGATAAAAGTGATGATGCTCCTAAAGGCGCAGCAGATAGCCCTGAACCTCATAGCATTCAGCTTATTTCCGACTCTGCTTGTGATGGGCCTGGTGTTCAGGACGTTCTTCTTCACCAGGAAACTCGGCGGGCTCCTCATAGCAATAGCCATTGGGCTTTACCTCATATACCCGCTCGTCTTCATCCTCGCCCATAACATCTGGCTCAGCAGCATCTACAAGGACAGGTCATTAAGCCTAAGCCATGACACCAACATCGGGAGCTATATCGTAAAATCAGACATCGGAGGGAACTTGGTCCAGCTGCTTTATCCAACACTCGGCCCTGGCGAGTCGAATATAGACCGGCTGCTCAAAGTGCGGAGCATGACTTCCGGTCTCACAGACAGCCTGGGGGGAATCGTTACGGGGGAATGGCTGATTGGGGATGGGGGCTATATTGAGAAAACTTCCCTGTTGCTCGTCTATGCGACACTTATCCCATTCATTGCCCTCATGACAACCATTGGTTTTGTAAGGGGGCTTTCAATCATTCTGGGCGGGGATATGGAAATTGCAGGCCTGACGCACCTGATATAGTGATTCTATGGAAAATAACAAACCAACAAAAAAGTTGCCATTGATACTGCCTATCCTTTTCCTGCTGTTTTTTGTTGGCGGCTGCACGGGCCTTGCTTCGATGGGGTTAAGCTCTTTCCCACCCTGGTTCTCGGCAGTGCTCGCTGCACTTCTGCTCTCGTTTTTCATTGTGTCAATAGCCTATATGGCGGGCAGCCTGTTCAGCCTGCCGGAGGTCTTAGCGTGGGCAAAGAACGAGTTTTTCCAGACTGCTGCGATGGCCATGATGCTCGGGATGCTCCTCCTCTTCTTCAGCTTCCTCGATTCATTCCTTATACCCAGCTTAACCCAGACTGCTGTTGGAGGCCCGTATAACCTGGGTGGCCCGCCTGGCCTTCCCACCCCCTCCAGCAACATTATGACTGCTGCCCAGAATTATGTTGAAAAAGTTATGTCCGTTCTCTCCATCCAGTTAACTACAATGCTCTACTTCCAGGTGGCAATAGGAAGATTCGAGTTTATGATGCTGAGGCTGATGCCAGGGGGTGTCGGAATCATCATAAGCATAGGCTCGCTGTTCACCCCGCTTCTGCATTTCATAGGCTTCACCCTGAACATGCTCGGAATGGCCATGTGGTCTGTGCAGCTCCAGTTCGCAATACTCAGGTTTGCCGACCAGTACATGTTTTTCCTCTTCCTCCCTCTCGGAATAATATTCAGGTCATTCCCATTCACAAGAGCCATCGGAGGGGCGTTCATCGCAATAGCACTTGGGCTTTATGTGGTCTACCCTCTTACATTCATACTGAACATGTCTGTTCTGAACGACCATTACGAACACAGCACCCAGGTCTCTGACCTTTTCACAAAATTCACCTACAAAGTAACCCAGTTGGACTTGCCGCAAGGGGGAATTGCCATGGACCCGTTCAACTTCGCCTGGTATATGCTGAAGATGATTTTCCTCGGGGGCCTTTCCATGCTGTTCATTCCAACGATTCTGCTCAGCCAATTGATTGGCGGGGATTCCATCCTCCAAGACGTTGCATTTTCAGTTACGATATACGCTATCGTGCTTCCGCTGGTGAATGTATTCATGACCCTGACTTTCACGCGTGCCATCTCCCAAATGCTAGGCGCAGATGTGAACATCAACTCGCTTACGAGGCTGCTCTGAAATGAGAAAAGTGTCTCTTGCAATCGCATTCGCCCTGCTCTTCGCAGGAATCGCCTACTCACAGGCTCCGCCCCCGCCTTCACTGTGTTCTGTAAGCAGCATCTCCAATTACTGGCAGCTTAGGTTCGGAAACTGGGCAGACTTATGCGCTTTAGGCATCATCATATCGTTCTTGACAATCTCCGTCCTCTACATGCTTTCCCAGGCTTTCGGAAAGCAGGGCCTTGCAGCATGGTGCAAGAATGAGCTCTACCAGGTATTCGTCACGGCAATTATCCTCGGCGGGCTTTTCGGCTTCGTCAATTTCACCTGCATGGAGATAAAGCCCTCGATGTTCATTGCCCTTCCGCCCCCGCCCCCGGTTATCCCGGACGACATGTTCGGGTATTCGGAATATTACCTGAAATGGCTCAGGGATTCCACATACGCTTCATATTACGTGACAACGATTTTCAACGGAGTGGTTTCCGGAGTCGCATCGGTTTACGTGTTCTCGAGCCCCGGAGGCTTCGGGGTCGCCCTAAGGCCTCTTTCTGGCTTGACTTCGGTTTCCCAAATGCTCACGTTCGTGATGAACACGCTGCTCGTGGGCGCTCTTATGCCGACTATGGCGCAGATAAGGATGCTCCACGTGATTTCGCGCATTGCATTCAACGTCTTCCTTCCGATAGGCATGATATCAAGGTGCTTTGAGCCGACCCGGCGCTTCGGAGGCTCGCTGATAGCAATAGCCATCGGCCTCTATATCTTCTACCCGTTCCTCCTTGTCTTGAATGCCGGCATGGTGCAAGGGGGGCTTCTGAGCGAGCCCTACAGGATTGCGGCAATGTCCGCAGTTGCCAGTATAAGCGACCCAGCGAATCCGCTGTATTACGAAAAAGTGTTGTCCCCGGATGCGACCAACGTCCAATACCAGGGAGTGGATGACCCATGCTTTTATGCAAATTCCACTGCTCCCGGTTGCCCTCCATCCAATAAGGGCTTCGAGGGCTTTTCCGGATATAGCGGCATCCTCAACGTCATCTATGTATTCGGCCTAAGGACCGCGATAGCCGCGCTGTTCCTGCCGTTGCTCAACTTCATACTCCTGGTTACATTCATCCTCAACCTGTCGCGGCTTCTGGGCGAGGAAGTGGATGTCACAAGCATAACAAGAATGATATAATGATACACGCATAGTGGTTGACATGGTGAACATACGAAGTAAAACACTGTTCGCGTTCGTTTCCCTTATCGCTCTTTCCCTGGTATCCTTCTCCCAAGCAGGGCCTGCACCCACTCAATGGCAGACCCAGGCATTCGGCGCAGTCAGCGCACAGTGGGCAGCAGGCTCCTGGCAAACGATTTCCATGCTCGCCCTTTTCATCTCGTTGTTCCTCGTCTCGATTGGCTACATGCTGTCAACAATTTTTGGTTCAAAGGAGCTGAAGATGTGGGCTAAGGCGGAATTCCTCCAGGTAATAGCATCAGCTGCTTTCGTGCTGCTCTTCCTCGTGCTTGTGCAGACTCTCATCATCGCAGCTTCGCAGATAAGCTACAATCTCGCAATAGCAGAGAACATCGATTTCTCCCTGCCGGGCGCTGCCCCCATCCCGGTAGCGAACCTGAATGAAAAGAGGGCAAGCCCATTCGCTCTCGCCCAATATTACATGGACCTCCAGCTGAGTTGCGAGAAGCAAGCCTATCGGGCAGTTTTCCTTTTCAACGTGCTCATCGAGCCAATGGAACGGGCAATTTTCCCGACAGGCGGGATGGAAGAGGTTTCCGGGTGGGCGTTCTCCGGGTTTGTCGGCTTCGCATATTGGATTGCGCATAATCTGGATTTCCTCCTCCTAGTCACCTATTTCCAGCGGCACCTCCTCATATTCGCCGAGGACAACATGCTGACAGTATTCCTTCCAATAGGAATCATCCTCCGTATCATCCCATATACCCGCGGTGCAGGCGGCGTAATCATGTCAATAGCCCTCGGGCTTTTCCTCATCTACCCGCTCATGTATGGGGTCCTTCTCGGCATATTCCCCAAGACCTCCTGCACCGCCGTTCCCCCGACAGTATATCAGTGCGAGGCAAATGACCCCGCCTGCTCAGCCCAATACATCGCGTTCATGAATGAGAAGAACAATTTCCTCAATGTGATGAACTTCTACACGCAAATCTCGAGCAACCTTCGCACCCTTATGATACTCGCCCTTGTCTTCCCGATGATAAATCTCACGTTCACGCTTACGTTCATCCGCTCCATACTCCAGTTCTTCGGCGCAGATGTCGCAGAGATGGGGCAGGGAATATTGAAGATAATCTGAGACGAAGACTTTGAGAATAAGACCTTCTCTCCCAAGGTCTCACCTTTATAAGGAGGGAGATAAAAGAGAAGAGGGACAATAATCATCATGTGCACTTTATTCTGGGGGGATATGTTGACTCCATTGAATATGTGCTTCCTCCTACTCTCTCTAATTCAATGAAATAACCTCTAAAAGAGCTTGTTGAAGCCTTGGTGCCGGTTATTGTCGCAGTTAGTGCAGGGGTCTTAGGGGGCAGCGAGCCCCCTACCGCCTAACCCTACCCGCTTTAGCGGGTGGATACAGGCGGACAGCCAGGGGAGTTTGAGGGGAAAGCTGGTTTTCCCCTCAATGTTGTTTT
>JAKAKT010000060.1 GCA_021813385.1 Microcaldota archaeon | reverse complement strand
GAAGGCAGGGCACAACAACTCAGCGTGGGCTGCGACGTGCACGTGCACAGACCTTGCTGCTGGGACCTGCAACACGAACCAGTGTGTTGAGGTCAACAACTCGGTTGCAGTGAAAGTCGCCAACATCGCATATACCGGATACAAGGAAGTGTGGATGTGGGCGGACTACTCCAGTTACACTGGAGGAGCCAGCAACTCGAGGGCGCTGACGCACACGAGCCAGGCGAACTGATATCTTCGTTTTTTTGGGTTTTTCAATCAAGAGGTGTGAAACATGAAGGAGTTTACCTTCGTGGTAAAAACAAACGTGGACGAGCTGAAGGTGCTCGCAGATGTACGTGGATACATCGAAAAAACATACAACGGCGAGGTGTTCATCCGCAAGGTTTTTTTGAACAGCAACACCAAGCCGCCTGAAAGGTGACCAAATGGATAACTACGCAACAGTATTCCTTGCCCTTATGGTGGCAGCAGTCCTCTTGGCAGGCTGCGCATCGCCATCGGGCAAGGCGGTTGCTGTCGGAAATGGCCCGCAGGATGGCGGAACTGTGACTCCAGCTGATTCGCAATCAGGAGAGCCCACGCCCCCTGAGAAGGACGTTTCCGCAGCAGTGGATATTTCGGCGAAAAGCCCGCTTGAGGTCGAGATAGACCAGAGGCTTGCGGCTGCAGAGGACTTGAAACTGAGGAAGACAGACCTTCCCGCGATATTCTTCAGGAACCTGCCGCCATTCCCGGAGGACTTCTACAGGATGAGGATCCTCGTGATATACGGGAAGATAAGCAACCTTGACCTTGTGGAGGAGAAATACTGGAAGCAGCCCGAGTTCATACCTGGGTTCGAGGAGAATGCTGTGAGGCTGATAAAGCAGCCGCAGACCGGGAGATGGGGCGCTTTCGGCTATGGCGCCTACCCTGCTGACACCGACGTGACGACGAAGCCTGGTGAGCAGTTCGCTGTGACTACATTCCTGCACGCGAGTTGGCTCGTCGAGACTTACCAGGGCATAAGGCCGATTGTCGTATACAACAAGGATAACGCGATGCCAACGCAGGACCTCCAGGGCTCGAGCTCGGTTGTTCAGGACCCGGAGAAGGTCAAGGATTATTTCGACGTGTCGTTCAGCCCGGATGTGATGGTCCTCGGCTCGACATACCCTGTTCTTGACAAGGACTGGACGGAGAAGCTAAAAGTGACTGTGAAAGTGAAGGATGGGACGCCGCCAGGAAGGTATGTCATCGGGGTGAACATCGGCTCACCGCCGGCGGATTTCAACGACCAGATGCTCAAGAAATACCTGAACCTGTACACGACGGGCGGGGCGGCAGTCGGAGTCGGAAGGCCGTTCTATCAGATAGCCGTGACGGTCACGTGAGCGGTGCAGGTGCGAAAAAATGAGATGGAGGGCACTTGCATTTCCCCTTTTCTTTGTTTTGTTATTTTCCTCCATGGCAAATTCTGACGATGTTGGAAGCGTCGTGCACTTCAACGCCTGGTCCCCAGCCTTAAGCCTTACGGATTTCAATGTCACCCCGGATGCCCTCAACCAGGGGGAGACGGCTGATTTTTCAATCACAATACAGAACACCGGGCTTGCCAGCGGGACTGCGAACGGGAGCGTCTATATCTATAATTCCCTCGGGGCCCTTGTGAGCAGTTTCGTTTATGACCCGGTGGTCGTAGGGTCTGGGGCCACAACAGTAGTTACAAAAACTTGGGACAGCGACTCGCTGCCGGCTGGCATGTATACTGCCTACGCGAATGCGACTTATGACAGGAACAACACCAACACCCTGAGCGTGAGCTTCACGATTAGAAGCATGCCGCCGACTCCTGGTGGCGGGGGAGGCGGAGGTGGCGGCGGGGGAGGAGGGGGAGGGAAGCCAAAGCCCCAACCAGTCCCCCCGTCGATTGTTCCAGTGGGAGAGAACGTGAGGTTCGGGAAAGTCCCTGCTGTGAAGGAGGTCCTCGCAGGCGAAGGTGACATGGAGAGCCTGACCCTCATAAACACGGCAAAGGAGAATGTTTCTGTGGATTTGAGCGTCAGCGGAGTCCCTGGGGGGTGGATTAAGCTCTCCCAAAACGTTTCAGTGGTATTCTCAAGGGAAACGGGCGTGGTGAATTTCCTTATAGACGTCCCAACCGACGTTTTATCGGGAAATTACCTCGTTACATTCGAGGCCGACGGATACGGGTATTATTCGAAAGACTACATGCTGCTTAGGGTGAAGAACTACCCCAAGTGGCACCAGTACCCGATTTACCTGAAGACCATCAGGACAGATTTGGTCGAGGGAAAGACGGATGTGCAGATAAGGCTCAAGAATCCTTCAGACAACAACATAAAGCTGCTGACAATCAAGGAGACGATACCCGAGAGCCTGAAGCGGGGCTCGCTCTCAATCGATTTCAAGGATAAGCGGGGGAGCGTAGGCAATATTGACGGAACGGACGTAATAACTTGGAATGTGAGCGATTTCGGCCCGCTCGAAGAGATGCATATTTCATATTCGCTTGCAAATGTCCTTGCAGATTACCATGAGTATGGGGTTTGGCACCTGAGGCAGTTGGAGACAGGCGGCAGGATAGACCTTGCGAGCCTCGTAAGGATTGTCGACCTCAGCTCGCAGACCATAAGCCCTGGCGGGAGCGGGGACGTGACAGCGACTATACTATACGCAGGAGAGGAGCCGCTGGAAGTGACAACGACGCTCGAGCTCCCGGCGGGCTTCAGCGCGGACCCGGGCTATGCGTCAGTCATCCTGGTGCCCAGGGGACTTGCGAATGTGAATTTCCGCATAACCGCACCCAAGGAAGTTGGACAAACGCATCTCATAAGGGCGGTTGTGATGGGGAAGGGCTTCAATGTTTATTCAGCAGCCCCGATTGTCGTGAGAAAGGGCGACGGGGGCGGCAGCCCGGTAATTATCGGCGGAATCGATGGATTGGCCGGCAGCGGGGGCGGTGCTGTTGCGACAGTTTCAATGCCGTGGCTGGAGATGTCCGCCTTTGTAGTTGTGCTCGCTTTCGGCCTCGTGGTGGTGATGACTGCCTTTGGGGCCTTCAGGGGAACTGGGACCGGTGGCGGGAGCGGAATCGGAACAAGCATCAGTTCTGCGCCCGTAAGGCGCCCTGCTTACGATTTCCAGAGGGTCAAGGACATGGGCGTCATAAGGACGATAATAAGCGGAAGCATCAGGGCGAACAAGGGAAGCGGGAATAACGATAAGAAGTATTTAATATAACGGTGAAGAGTAATTATCTTGTAACGGGATTAGGCGGTAGTTGCGATGGAAAAAAGAATCATCGGCATATTATCCGGGAAAGGCGGCGTGGGGAAGAGCACGATTGCGATTAACCTATGCGCCATCGCAGCTGAGTCCAGGAGCATGACGCTTCTTGTCGACACGGATATAAACAACCCGTGTGTCGGCCTTCACCTCGGTATGTGGCACAACGCTCTCGGCCTTCAGGACATATTGAACAAAAAAGCGAAGCTGGAGGAGGCGATAGCAATACATCCAACTACTGGGATAAGGCTGGTCCCTGCTTCGCTCGAGTATGGGAAGGCGACGAAGCTCGACAACCTGAAGCAGGTCCTCAATGCCTGCGATTATGAAACAGTCATTCTCGACTGCCCGCCTGGAACCAACGAAGTCACTGAGCAGATAATTCAGGCTTGCACTGAAGTTGCTGTGGTCGTCACGCCCGATGTTCCGAGTGTCACGAGCGGGACAAAGCTTGTGGAAATCGCAAGGGAATACAAGATAAAGGTCGCTGGAATCATCGTGAACAGGGCAGGCAACAGGCCGTATGAGATGCACCCGAAAGAGATTGAAACCATCACGGAGAGCCGCATACTGTCGATAATCCCGGAGGATGGGGCGGTCCCTGAGAGCATCGCCGCTAAGATTCCGCTCGTGATTTATAGGCCCAACGGCCCTGCTTCAAGGGCGATTGGGGAACTCGCTGTCGTCCTCTTCAATAAGCCACGGGGGATGGGGGCGCATCCAGGCGGAGGAATTTTCTCTGGGATAAGGTCGTGGATCAAGAAAGTGCTCCACGTGTAGGTCGGCCTTGCTTGGGCTTTTTTCATCTGATACCGTATTCTCTTTTACGTTTGCTGTTGGCCTCCTTTCCTTATTGCTGATTTCCCCTTTGAAGTGAGCCTGTAGAAAACCCATTTCCTTCCCTCGACCTCCTCCTTGTCCACGAGCCCGTTCTCTACGAGCTTGTCAAGGTGCTCGGATATCGTCGCCTTGCTCTTGCCGAGCCTCTCGCTTATGAATGTCGGGGTTCTTCCGCCTTCGCCGTCCTCGAGCACCCTCAGGATGTCGATTCTCGTGTCAGAGGAAAGGGCCTTGTAGAGCTGCGCTTCCCCTTCGCTCCCCAAAGACCGTTGGAGCTCGTGGGGCCTGGAGATGATTATGTAGGCTGCTGCAGCTATCCCGAAAACAATGAGGATAAGGATTGGGAGAACGTTCATAAAGCTGCCGAGGAAAGTAGTTGGAGTTTTGTCGCCATTCCCCAAACCCGAATCTAACCCGCTCCCGATTATCGGGCCTGGTGGAACTGAACCTCCATTGCCCCCAACTCCTCCGTTTCCTGCGTTTGCACTGGAGCCTGAGCCGGGGGTTTCCTTCCCTCCGACCACCATCACGGACTTGTCAGTGCAGAGCATCACGTTGCCTCCGACTGAAAGATAGCGGGCAATCTGGGGGTTCAGGGCGAGCGAGAAATATTCGCTCGAGCCGAAATCGACCCTGGTGTCAACGGTTTCTCCGCATGACGTGTCTTTCCACACTCCGCCAACTGAAACGAACGTCTTGTCGTCGATTGTCTTCGTCTGGGGTGGGTTGTAGGAGTAGCTCTCCGTGGATTTGTAGGATGCTGCGGTTGTCATTGAGTTCGCCTGCGCTCCCCAGCCCCCAACCGCGTCAGAGATGCCCACCGTGCGTTTTACTTCTTCACCTCTTTCATTCACAGCCACATAGGACGTGTATGGGGAGGGAAGACCGTATTTGGTTGCTATCGCGAGAGCTTCTTCCTTCAGGCCTTGGGTCTCCCCTTCGAGCGCAATGGTATCGAGCAGATAGCCGAGCTTTCTCGCTGCCCACGTCCTTTCGACGAATGGATTCGAGTCGCTCTCCGGGAGGGATATGGGATACTCGAAAGACTTCTCGGTTTCTGAAATTTTTCCAGTCACCTTCACCCTTGCGCTTCCAGAGCCCGAATATTTCCCGGCTATGACTATTTGGCTCCCGTAGAAGAGGTCAGGGACTTTCTTTGGGTAGATATCCGTGAATGCGATGCCTGTCCCCTCGACGCTTACTCTCACGTTTTGGAGAAGAGGTCGTGAAATCTTGTCGTAGAACATCTTGAGGCTGGACTCGAGCTCTGCATCGCTGCGTATATAGGTAGGCAGGCCATCCCCATGCTCGTTCGAAATCCTGTCCAACAGCTCGAAATCTATGTCAGTCCCGACCCCGAACGGGAATATCCTGCAGTCGCAGCCGGTTATCGCCTCCATTATGCTTCGAGTGATGTGGCCTGTGGTATCCTCCCCGTCTGTCAAGAGAATAACGATGTGCATCCTCCCGTCATCCCCGGAGAATTGCTTTGAGGCGAGGGCGAGCGCGTCCTGTATGTTTGTGGCTCCGCTGGCATCCAGTCCATTCACGAATTTCTTGGCATCAATGGTTAATCCTGTCCCTGAAAGTGAATTCTTGTAAGAGCTCGTCTCGCTAGAGAATGTTATTATGCTGAACCTATCTCCAGCAGAAAGCTGGTCTAGCCCATATTTGAGCGCATCTTTAGCCTGCTCTATTTTCGAGCCGCTCATGCTCCCGGATGTGTCTATTACATAAACGACGTCTTTTTGTACGCTCTCTACTACTGGAGATGAGGGGTAAATGAACAGCATGAAATACCCGTCCTGCCCGGCTTTCCTGTTCGCGAGCGCCTTGACGTCGTAGTCGCGGTCAGTGACCCCATAGAAGAGTTGGAAATCCCGGTCTGGAATCTCTTTTGAGTAGTAGCGGACGAGAGCTTCCCTTGTCCCTGTGCGGGATATCGAAACATTGTGGGTCGGGGAGAGAACGAAGCCCATGTCCCCTGCGGCCTTGATTTTAATTTGGATGTCGACTGGGTCAATCGGCCGGGTGGTATATCTCTCCGGGCTGAGCGGGTAGAAGACCTGGTAAGTCCCTGAGCTCTCTTTGATTACCTGCTCATAGGAGATTTGGACTCTTACCTTCTCGCCCCGTTTGAGATAGACCTTTGCCGAGAACGTTTCCTGGCCAGAATACTCGAGAAGCGATGCATCGCCCCTTTCCCTCACGTATTGCTGGTATAAGTCGCGGGCCTCCTCCTTCCCCATCAGCCGACCCTCGATGACCTTTTCCCCAACGACTATTTGGAAGTTGCGGATGGAACCCGAAGGGACCGGGAAAACGTAGGTTCCCTCGATGTCCCTCGGGCCCTCGTTGATGAATTCCTGGTCCACGAGGTAGGTGGCGTATGTGTCATCAACCGTGATATTGACATAGTGATTCAGGACGAGGGGGTAGGGGTCCTGGGGGTGGGGAGGGATTATCATTCCGTCTGAATATGAGAAGATGGGGAGCATGAACAGGAAAATGAAAAGCAATTTCTCGGCTCGCATCGGGCATCACCGAATAAGTTGCCTCACCGAGGATTTAAATCGGTTTTGATATTGTTCGGCCGGAACCGAACGAAAAAAAGGAGGTCATTCTGCGTTCCTTGCAACGAACCACATTCTCTGGAATACGGTTATTACGGCAAGGGCTGAAGCGAGGGCGATTGCCTGGGTCAGGTAAAGCGGGTTCAAGAAACTCGCAGCCATCCCCAGGAACACGAGAATCAGCCTCTCGGCCCTCTCGAGGATACCCCCCATTTTCCCCAGTTTCTTCTCATCAGTTATGACTTTCCTGTGGTCGGCATAAGCCCTTGCGTAGCTCGTGATGCCCGTTCCTGCGAAAAGCAGGAGCGCAATCCAGAAATAGCCCTGGACCAGGTAGTCCGGAATCCCGTAGAACATCAGCCCGAACAGGAGGAGCGCCTCGACTATACGGTCAATCATCCCGTCCAGGTAAGCCCCGAGGGTTGAAACGCTTCCCGTAACTCTTGCTACCCCGCCGTCTATACCGTCAATGAGCGCGGAAGCTGCAAACAGGGCTATTGCATAATCCATCCTGCGCCAGTAAGCGAGGGAGACGAAACCGAAGATTGCTGGGACTATCGAGAGAACGGTCCATTGGTTCGGGGTGAGCGGGATTTTCGAAAAGATTAGCCCGAGCTTTATGCCGACGCGCTCCGCAAAGCCTGAAAAGTTTCCCTTTATCATTCAGCTCACCAGGATTGCCCCCACCATCATCAGGACCGCCCCCACGACTATCTTTACCGCCTGTTCTGGGTTCGGCAGCTCGCGGAGCAAAAAGATTGCCAGTATCACGACTAGGAGGGTGTTCATGTTATAGATTGGAATCATTTGGGACGCATTCGCCCCGAGCTTGAAGCCGTTGTAAACAATTGCCGCGCCTATTCCGAACGAAAGGCCGGAGCCGATGGCTGCCAGGGCCGCCATGCTGTTTGTCGGCATTGAAAAATTCCCCTTGCTCTCGATGAGGTAATAGGAACCGAGAACTGCCAGGGCCCCGAGTGCCACGAGCATGCCGACCACGTGGGGTTCGAGGCCGTCTTTTCCAGCTGCTAACTTTATAAGAAAGCCGGAGATTCCGAGGAACAATGCCGCGGCCAACCCGTAAATGAGCCATGTTTCCATAACATCACCCCAGCATAGAAGCCCCAAGGACGACCATGCATGCCCCGACTGCGGTTCTCCAAGTCTCTCCGTGGGAAGGCATTTCATGGAGAAGGAGAATCCCGATTGCCACTGCAACGAGGGCGCTCACGTTCATCATTGGCACAAGCTTCGAAGCATCAGCCCCGAGGCTGAAGCCCTTGTAGAGGAAGATTGATGCGACAGCCCAGAGAATTCCGCTTAGGATTGCGATTCCGATTGCCGCCTGCCCATAGGGAACAGAGAGCACGAACTTGTTCTCAAATAAAAAGTAGGGAACGAGAACTACAGCTGCGCCTATCAGGACAAAAATTGCGACTGCGTGCGGCCCCATGTTGTAATTATCCGGGCCTCCGGCGAGCTTCAGGAATACTGATGAAATTCCGAGGAATAAGGCTGTCAGCAGCCCATAAATCATCCAAGTTTCCATAGCATCACCAACCAAAAATCAATTCGGAGCCATGTGGTCTTGCATCCGAATCTGTTCAACACTTACCTATCCCTCTCGCCAGATATAAATTCTTCCACCATCTTCCTTGCCACGTCGTCCGGATACTGGATTGGCGGGGATTTCATCAGGTAAGACGAACCGCTTATGAGCCTGCCGCCGGCTTTCCTGTCAAGCGCAAGCTTGCACAGGCGAACGGCATCAACGATAATCCCGGCGGAATTCGGCGAATCGATGACATCAAGGCGCAAATCTATCGTAAGCGGCGTTCCGCCGAAATTCTCGCCTTCGAGACGTATGAACGCAATCTTGTTGTCCCCGAGCCACGGCACGTAGTCGCTCGGGCCAATCGTCACCTTTTCCGGGTCGAGCGGGGTTTTAAGTATGCTCTGGACTGCCTGCGTCTTGCTTATCTTTTTCGAAATCAGTCTCGTACGTTCAAGCATGTTCTTGAAGTCGGTGTTCCCGCCGACGTTGAGCTGGTAAGTCTGCTTCAGGCGCACCCCTCTCTCGAGGAATAGCCTCGCGAGCTGCCTATGGACGATTGTCGCGCCCACAACACTCTTCACGTCGTCTCCGAGAATCGGAAGGCCTTTCTTCTCAAACCTTCCGGCCCACTCCTCACTCGAGGTTATGAAAACCGGCATCGCATTGACGAAACCGCAGCCTGCGTCGAGAATTTCCTGCGCATAGAACCTCACCGCCTGCTCCGAGCCAACTGGCAGGTAATTGACCACTATCTCTGCGCCAGAGTCCTCGAGCTCCTTTTTCACGTTGCATGGCTTCTGGTTTGGGTCGACGAGGAACTTGTCCTTCGTGGTCTCTGCCACTCCGTCGAGGACAGGGCCTTTCTTCACCCTCACCCCGAGCTTCGGCACTTCTGAGAACTTGGTTGTGCAGTTGGGGAGGGAGAAAATCGCCTCGCCTACATCCTTTCCCACTTTGCGCTTGTCTATGTCGAAAGCAGCGACCACTTCGATGTCCGAGAGCTTGTATCCGCCGATGATGTTGTGCATCAGCCCTGGCGTCGGCGGGGAATTCCCGTCGATATCCTTGTAATACTGGAGCCCCTGGATGAGGGAGGAGCAGCAGTTCCCGATTCCGATAATCCCAAGCCGTATCTTGCCCATATTCCCACCTATTTAACCTGTATTAAATAGTTTATTCCAAATAAATATTTAAACCTTCGCTGGGACAATACCCACATGGCAAGCGACGTGCGCCCCCTCAACAGGCTGAAGCGGAGCCTCACCACCGAGAACCTCTGGCTTTACATACTGTCGACGCTGAGCAGAAAGAGGACTTACGCATACGCCTTGAACTCGCAGATTGAGGAGCGCTTCAGTTGGAGGCCCGGGCTCATAACAAGCTACATCGTGTTCTACAAGCTCGAGGCCGAGGGATTAATCACCTCCAAATACGACGAGAGGAGAAAATATTACGAGATAACGAAGAAAGGGAAGGCGGCGCTGAAGGAAGGGAAGAGGCTGCTCGCGAAGCTAGCAAAAGAGCTTTGAATTGTAACGCAACTATTTATAATTCGAGCAGCAAAACCCCATCATGGCAGAAAGGCCCAGCTTGCGCACAATAATTCTTTGGATGAGAAGGCCGATTTATGTAGCTGTCCTGTTCACCATCATCGTTTTCGTTTTGCTGTTCATCGATGACAATCTAAATCTGTGGAAGGGCCTTGTTTCCAAAAACTTCGAGCTTGGATTGCTCCTTCTCGAGATTGTTTGGGGCTTTGCGTTAGTGCCTGCGTTCTTCTGGGCGATTCTCAAGTGGGCCTCAACAACCCATCTCATGACTGACACGCAGTTCATATTCTCGAGGGGAATTTTGAACAGGAAGAAATTCGTGGTGAATTACGAGCACATCCAGAACATCAATGTTGAGAGGAGCTTCTTTTTGATAATCCTTGGGCTTTCCACTGTCCGGGTCGAGACCGCGGGTGTGAGGGCAGGGGAGTCTGAACTCGAGGTCGAGGGGTTGGCTGCCGGCGAGGCCGAGAAGCTTGTCCGGGGGCTCTCGAACATGGCTGAGGCTGCCAAGGCAAAAGCGGGCGGGAAGGTCCAGGTGAATGTTTCGTCCGGGACTGGGGCGAGCAATGAGCTGGAGAACCTCCGCGGGGAGGTCAAGAGGCTGTCGGCAGAGCTCGAGGAGATGAAGGACGCGCTCAAATACGAAAAAGGGAAAAGAAGCTAGGGAGCTTATTTT
Source organism: Microcaldota archaeon (assembly GCA_021813385.1). GTDB lineage: Archaea > Micrarchaeota > Micrarchaeia > Burarchaeales > JAKAKT01 > JAKAKT01. The sequence goes on along the minus strand of JAKAKT010000060.1, from coordinate 1,767 downwards.
GCATATTTATACGAGGTCGCGATGATTTTCAGCGCATTTGTCACTGCGCCTATCGCATCGTTCCCGAAAACGAATGCGCAGGGTTCCTTCCCATAGGCGCCGCTGTCGAACACCACATCCGGGACCTTGCCTTTCTTCGCAGCATGCCTGATTCCCCATTCCATCGTCCCATTTTTACCTGGTTTCGGCTCGCCCTTCCTGTCGAAATGCCCCGAAGTGAATCCGGCTTTCTTGCAGGCGGATTCGAGGCCGGGGGGGGAGGCTATGTTTACCGAAGAGCGGATTTCCGGGTTCACGCTCATTGCTGAAAGGACGACCCTCGCCATATGTGAGGATGCCCCGAATTCCACGTTTCCGAGGGATTTCGGTATGCCCATCGCATCCCTGACCCTGCCGACGATGCCAGCCACGTCGTGGGGTGTTTTCGCATCCCTTATCGCATAGGCAAGGTTGCTCCCTATCTGGGGTATGAAAGGCGCGAACTCGTTGTGCGACTCAATCATCGCAAGAGCTGCCTTGATGTTGCAGAGAACGGCATACCGCTCAGCGTCCTTCCTTAAGGTCGAGAGCGGGTCAAGGGATTCTATGCCCTTCCCGATTTTTTTCTTGTGTGCGATTGATGCATCCACGAACCCTTCTGCGTATTCGACTGCTGATGGGGCGCTCATCCCGAGCGAAATGAGGGCAGCTATTGCCGACGAAATGGCGCAGCCGCCCCCCTTTGTGCCCCCCAACTTAATCTGCTTGGTGTAGGTGAACTTGAAATCTGACTTGAAAACATCCGAGACAACGCCTGTCCTGATTCCGGTTACAAGGACCGCTTTCGCGCCCATCGAGAGAAGCTTGTCCGCAGCCTCTTCGGCATCAGCAGCTGTCTTTACCTCTACTCCTGTGAGCGCCTCGCACTCCTCGGCGTTCGGGACAACGATTTCGGAAATTGAGACGAGTTTCTTAAGGAATGGGAGCGCGCCCTTCTCGAACAAAGAGCCGCCATCAGACTGCGCGCTCATCACCGGGTCAAGCACAATCGGGACCTTCTTCCCCTTCAGGTAGTCATACAGCGCCTTCGCTGTCTCGTGGTTCCCGCTCATCCCGATTTTCACTGCTTTTATGTCCATATCCGAGAAGACTGCCGAAAGCTGCGATTTGACTGCTTCAGGCGGGACCCACCAGTATCCCTTTGTCTCTTTCGTGTTCTGCGACGTGACCGCCGTTATCACGCTCGCGCCAACGACGCCGATTGCATCAAACACCTTCAAATCCATCTGGACTCCGGCCCCCCCGTCTGGGGAAGAGCCGGCAATAGTGAGAACTGCCATTTCGAACACCTCATAGGCTTATCCTACGGTGGCACCGCCAATTGGCGGCGAGTGCCTCGGGGCACTCGGTCGGCCTTCGAAGGCCGACTGCTTGAGGCTTCGAAGTCTCAAGCACCGCGGCGTGCCACCGTACAATCGCCTTCTTTCCTTTAAAGCGCACGTATATAAATATTGAATGTGGAAAAATTGGCTGTGGGCCCATAGCTTAGCCTGGTTGGAGCGCTCGGCTGATAACCGGGAGGTCCTGAGTTCAAATATCCTTCCCTTTTCTTTCCCGAAAGAAAAGGTCTGGATCAACCCCAAAAGAAAGGGCGACGAAAACGCCCCAAAGAAAAAAACGGCGGTTGAACCCCAAATGAAAAATTGCCGGTTTAAGGATTCTTCGTCCGCCTCGTGAGGAGGGGGTCAGGAGGACCCTGAAACTGGGGGGAGGAAACTTCCTCCCCGC